>NZ_JADEWC010000024.1 GCF_015207825.1 Cyanobacterium stanieri LEGE 03274 | reverse complement strand
ACCATGGGCGGGGGGTAATTGGGGAGGTAAATCATGGTGATCGGTTATAATTACCGTTAAGCCTAATTCCCTAGCTAGGGCAATGGGCTCGTAAGCGGATATACCGTTATCAACGGTGAGAATCAAACTTACTCCTTCTTCTTTAAATTCCTTAACGATGCGTTTGTTGATGCCGTAACCATCTTGCATTCGACTGGGAATGGCGTAATCAACGTTTGCTCCTAGGTGTTTTAAGGCTCGAATTAATAGGGCGGTGCTTGTCATGCCATCGGCATCATAATCTCCACAAATGGCTATTTTAGAGTTAAGGGCGATCGCCTCTGTTAACAAATCAAGACACTTGGGCAAATCAGGAAATTCGGTGAGGGGAGAAGGTAAAATATCTTTTTCAGGCTCAATATAAATTTGAGCATCTTCCTGGCTAGTCAAACCACGATTGATAACCACCTGAGCCATTACAGGAGACAAACCCAAAGACTGGGAAAATAATTGTACTAACTCAGGACTCGGTTGATTAAAACGCCATCTTTGTTCTGGTAAATAATCAGTCATTAAAACTTCCTTAACTCTACAGCATCCTTATCATCCACCGATCGCAAATAGACTTTTACTTTTTCATCTTTGGCCGTGGGCAATATTTTACCGACAAAATCGGGATGGATGGGTAATTGACGATGTCCCCGATCTACCAATGCCAACAGTTTAACAATTTCTGGTCTGCCATACTCAGCCACGGCATTAAGAGCCGCTCTAATGGTGCGTCCACTGTAAATGACATCATCCACTAAAATCACGGTTTTACCCGTTAAATCGACGGGAATTTCGGTTTTTTCAGGGGTTCTAATCTGTATTTTATCTAAGTCATCCCGATAAAAGGTAATATCGATCGCCCCTACGGTAACTTCTTGTTGCTCAATGTGCCTAATTTGCTTTGCCAAAAGTTGAGCGAGGGGAACTCCTCTTGTATAGATACCCAACAAAACCACTGATGATAAGTCGGGGGCTTCTTCTACGATTTGGGATGCCAAACGGTTTAAGGTGCGGCGTATTTCATCGGCGGAGAGAATTTCAACAATTTGATTAGACATGGGATGGTAATGGATAATGGATAATGGATAATGAAAAAAACACAACCAAATTATAGACACTGTACCAATTTGATAAAACATGAAAACTATTGCCTATGGCAAGAGTGCCTATTCCTCGCCTTCACTACTCCACTTTTTGCGGCAAACCCTAATTATCTTCGTCAATTTTGACTAAAACCACGGTAACGTTATCAGAGCCACCATTATTCTTGGCTTCAGTAACAAGGCTATCGGCCACTTTATCTAAATCATTTCCATCCCCTAAAAGTTTAGAAATAATGGGGTCGGAAACTTCTTCGGTTAAACCATCGCTACAGAGTAAGAAGCGATCGCCCTTATCGATCTGATCAATCTTATGAATGTCAATACCTTCGTATAAATCCCTTCTACCCAAACATTGAGACAACACATGACGCCAGGGATGATGTTTAGCATCTTCTAGGGTAATTTCCCCCGCCCGAATGGCTTGACCAATCCAAGTATGATCCGAGGTGACTTGGATTAACATTTGATCATGGAGCTGATAAAGACGAGAATCACCGATGTGCGCTCGCCAGGTTTGTTGTTCACGGAAAATTAACACCACCACCGTTGTTCCCATATCTCCCCGTTCGGGGTGAGTTTCTTGGTCTTCAAGGATAGCCTCATTAGCTTGTAAGATTGCTTTTTCCAAGAGATCGTAGGAATCCATGGGGGCATCCCAATTTTCCTCTAAATATTCTTTGATTACTTCCACAGCGATTTTACTGGCTTGTTCTCCCCCAGCATGACCTCCCATGCCATCAGCAAGGATAAAAAATCTTCCAGAAGTATCAGTATAATAATTGTCTTGATTATATGATCTTACCAGTCCTGGATCACTCAAGCCAGCGAATGCACATTTCATATGACTAATTTACCTTGATTGGAATTGAACATTTATTGCCTTTACAAATTTAGAGGACGGAATCGCCTACCGTCCCATGGTCTATTGATTTATCTAATTATTGAAAATAGGCTTATTTTCTAAGTATATTTGATTCTACCATAAGCTGATCAGTTATTTTTATTGTTAATAACTTTAAAATTTACGGTCTAATTTTTTAATTTGTTTTAACAATTTTAAGAGAGAAACTGTTGGTAAAATGGCGACAAAACCAAGGGCGATCGCCACTTGCCATAAACTATTGACCACTAAAATAGTAGCGGATAAAACCAAGGTACTAATAATTAAAGTATAGTTAGTTGCCATCTGAGTGCTACTAATACGGCGTAAAAGGCGCTCCGATTCTAGGGAACGAACCCTTAAACGGATATCCCCCCGATCTAATTTATTGATAGTATCATCTAACCGAGCGGGTAAACCAAAGGCTGTATTACTTACCTGCAGGGCTTGACGGCTAAATTCATCAATGATCGATTTACCATTATCTGCATTAAATTGACTCATAACATTAAGGGCGAAAGGTTGGGCAACTTGCATAAAATTAAAATCTGGGTCTAAACCCTTCCCGACTCCTTCTAGGGTAGAAAAAGCCCTCATCACAAAGGTAAAGGTAGCGGGAAAACGGAAGGGTTGATCATAGGCAATCTCGTAAAGATCTTCACTAATCTGACCGATGGATTGTTCCTCAAAGGGTTTGTCCATAAAGTTATCTAACAAAAACTGTACCGAACGCCTAATAGGCCCTGGATCATCCATGGGGGCTAAAGCTCCTAATTCCACCAAGGAATCAACTACCCGTTCAGCATTTTTTTCGGTTACCCCAAAAAGCATCTCCAATAACTTCTCTTTGATGTTTGCTGGTAGTTGCCCCATCATACCAAAATCATAGAAAATTAAAGCGCCATCGGGGTCAACTGCTAAATTACCTGGGTGCGGATCGGCGTGGAAAAAACCATCGTTAAGCAGTTGAATTAAATAAGCCTTGGCGCTTAATCTGGCTAATTCTTTACGGTCTAACCCTGCTGCTTCTAGGGCATCATAGTGGCTAATTTTAATACCTGGCATATATTCGAGGGTAAGCACCCGAGGGGAGCTATAACGCCAAAATACCCTTGGTACTTTTACCCAAGTTTCATCCCGAAAGTTACGGCGAAATGTATCGGCGCTTGTACCTTCTAGGAGATAATCGGTTTCTTGCCACAAAATACGACAACATTCATCATAAATCCCTAACCAGTCTCTATTTTTGCCCCAACGGGGATGATTTTGAAAGTAACGGGCTATTTGTTTGAGGATACCTAAGTCAATGTCAAATAGTTTTGGTAATCCGGGGCGCTGAATTTTTACCACCACTTCTTGCCCTGTGATTAGTTGGGCTTTGTGGACTTGTCCTAAACTGGCGGCGGCTAGGGGGGTGGGGTCAAAACTGAGGAATAATTTATTTAATGGCTTATTAAAATCTTTTTCGATGATGGCGCATACCTGCTCATAACTAAAGGCGGGTACTCTGTCTTGTAATTTGGATAATTCTTCGACGTATTCTTCGGGGAATAAGTCGGCACGGGTAGAGAATAGTTGTCCTACTTTGATAAATGTTGGCCCTAGTTCGAGAAGATTTTCTCTAATCCATCCTGCTTGAATACGGCGACGGGCGATTAATTTTTCTTCGCTGTAGCCCCCCGAGTAACTCCATTTTTTGCCGTTGCGCCACAGTTTAAAGAGTAGTAAAAGAACAAATGTCCAAATATCGATGCGACGACGCAGGGGGGAATAATTTTCGCTATTCCAACGATAGACTTTTTTCCCCGCTTCTGGTTTGTTACGGGGGGTTGTGGTCGGAATCTCTGGGGAGGACTCCAAATATTTACTGGTGTTGGGATAGGCTGATGACACTTTTATTTTATGATGATAAATTGGTCTGATGGTTTTGCTGGTGGTACAAATTTTAGGATTATTTAAATTTGTTTATTTTTGTCGATATTTATTTAGTTCTGCTTTTAATCTAGCAATTTCTGCCCTTAGTTCGTCTAAGAGTTCTTGTAAGTCAACACTGGTATCGACTTCTACGGTTATGGTGGTGTTGGTGCGATCGTGGTCTGATTTTTGTTTGGCAATTTCTGCCCTTAGTCTTACTTCTTCGGCAAATTGTCTTAGTCTTTCTCTGGTTTCGGCGTCAAATTTACCAAATTCACTGAGGGTGTTGGTGAGGGTGTCTTCTACTTTTTCTGTCAAGACTTCCGCTAAGGCTTTACCAAAGAAGAATGCTTCTGTTACTGGATTACTCATTTGCAATATTTCTTAACGCTTTTGTTACAAATTATATCTTTATTTCTCAGAATCTGGATCGGTTTCTAGGTTAATTCATGGGTGGGGGTGGTGAAACCGTAATTCATTAAAGGGTGGGGCAACTCGGAAGATACAATCTGTTGATAACGAATTATTTTAACTTAATATAACACCACAAATTTGGTCATCAAATTTTATTTAATAGGTTGAAAAATTAATATTTGATACTGAATTAAATTTAATAAGCTAAAATATTCTAGTCCTTTTGCTGTTAAAAAATCATTAAAATTATTAATTATAATACTGTTAATAGCAGGATAGGTTGGTTGTACATTTTTGTTAATATCAATTACTTTTTCTAGCCTAAAACCTGTTTTTTGAGCAATTTCTTGGTAAGTTTTTAGATCAATAAATGCAACTTCATTAGTGGCTTTTGAACCATAGGTATCAGTAATTAAACGACTTAAAATATTTTTTTCAAACCAACTCCAAATTTTAATAATTGTAGGGTTAATAATAAAATCTACCACAATTAATTTACCTTCTTGTTTGAGGTTTTGCTTTACTCCTTCAAAGAATTTTTCCCGACTAGGAAAAGCAAATATACATTCAAGGGCGATCGCAACGTCAAATAAATCATTAAAATTAGGTAAATTCGAGGCATCCCCTTCTATAAACTGAATATCATTACCACCCCGAGGGATAATTACCTCAGAAGCCCTTTTTACTTGCACCCCATCAATATTTACACCCCGAAGCAACAAATTATCAAAACCCTCATTTAATAAGCTGATAGTGCCTCCAAAACCGCATCCCGCATCCAATATTCTAAAGCCATTATCCACCTGCGCAACATCAATTACTAACCTTGATAAATTGTTAGATGCGATCGCAAAATCCTTTAAACTACCATCCGCCGAAGAAGGATTTTCCCAATAACCCCAATGGATATGTTTGCCAAAAGCCTTTTCTAATTCCTTATCTTCCTCAAAACGCTCAAGCAAAGCATCAAAATAACCCATAGACACCTACTATTCAATCAAATTCATCTCATTATAAACAAGAATTCCCACAAGATTAAACAAAAAAAAGTCCTAAGCTCACCTTAACTATCAAATTAAAATTACCGGCATTGCTGATTTTGAGCATGAAACATTATTGAATTACAGTAAGTGTATAGTATTAAAACTATACTATTATTACTATTGCCCATTCCCTATTGCCAAACTAAACTAAAAATCATACCTTAATTCACCAACGCTAAATTACCTTATCCTAAATTCCAACGGCAATTAAGCACAAACCATCAACTTCATATCCTCAACCTGCTGTTTAAGAGCCAAAATTTCTTGATGCTGTTTTCTAATGGTAATTTGAGTATGCACCCGACGTAACAACTCAGGCTTACGAAAAGGCTTAGTAACATAATCATTCGCCCCCAACTCAAAAGCCTCAATCAAATGATGCTCTTCCTGACTAGCCGTTAAAAATATAATAGGAATATCCCGATAATCAGGATTTGACTTAACCCGTTGGCAAACCTCCAAACCATTTAAATCAGGCATCATTAAATCCAACAAAATCAAATCAGGAGTTAAAACCGTTAATCTCTCTAGGGCATCTTTACCACTAATGGCAAAACTTGTTTGATAACCCTTTGCTTCTAAAATATAAGTCAATAATTTTAAATTAGCCTTTAAATCATCCACAATTAAGATAAGACTCTTTTCATTATTAACATTTTGTGACTTATCCATTCTCAAAATCTCTCTAACATCACTATATACATCATGAATGATTTTGGGGTTAAAAATATCTAAATGTTGTAATAATTAATGTAAATTATCAAACAATTCCCCATTATTTTTTTGTCCATCACCGAGAATTTTTAAAATTCCTAGATTATAAAAGTTTTTATTTGGATGCAATCTATATTATTAATATAAAAGATGAGGAAAAAATAAAATTAACCATTGCACATAATCAACAATTGATATTATTTAATTCTACTTAAAAGATAATCAGTTAATTCAATTAACGCCTGAGTAGAAGGAGAAGGAGATAAACAATCTAAATCCTCAAGGGCTAGTTTACTATGATATTCTGCCATCGCCCTAGATTTATCAATACCCTGACTATCATATACCAATTGTAAAGCCTTTTCTAAATCTCCATCCTCACTGAATTCCCTTTCAATGAACATTTTTAAAGAAGGATTTTCCTCCATAGCAAATATAACAGGGGCGGTTAAATTTCCACTAGCTAAATCTGAACCTGCGGGTTTGCCTAAAACTTCGGTGGGGGAGGTAAAATCTAATATATCATCGACAATTTGGAAAGCTAGTCCTAAATTTTTGCCATAGTTATAAATTTTTTGGGCTGTTTCCCCATTAGAATCACTTAGGATGGCTGCCGCCTTAGCACTATTGGCAATCAAGGAAGCAGTTTTAAAATAACTCTTTTGTAAATATTTTTCTAAGGATACATCGGTATCAAAACAACTTAAACCCTGCTGGATTTCTCCTTCTGCAAAATCCCTAATTACTTCAGAGAGTAATTTAACTACTTGCAAATTATCCAAGTTTGCTAAATACCAAGATGATTGGGCAAATAAGAAATCCCCTGCCAAAACCGCAATGCGATTACCAAATAAACTGTTGACAGTGGGAACTTGTCTTCTTAATTCTGCATCATCAACCACATCATCATGAACTAAACTAGCGGTATGAATCATTTCTGTGATTTCCGCTAGGCGCCGATGGCGAGAGGTGATGTCTTCTCCATTCATGGTGGCACGGGAGACGAGTAATACAATCGCTGGGCGAATTCTCTTGCCCCCTGCACTGAATAAATGCTCTGCTGCCGCTCCTAGAATGGGGTGTTGGGCGCCTACTAATTTGGTTAAGTTGTCGATTAGGAGGTGCAAATCTTGGTCAACGGGCTGAAATAGAGAGGTTACAGTTGTCATTGATGAGTTGTATTAGCAAAAATAGTTTACGAAAGTTCACATATCTTATTACTATTTTAAGCTATGGTTTGCTTACTGACACGGTAACTCTTTATCTTCTCACAGTTTGCAGGAAAAGAAAAGGATTCAATTCCATATTTGATAAGGGTTATGGCTTAAGAAAAAAAAAATTTTTTTTTTCTAATTTTTGAAAATCTGTGCTATGCTATTACTAGGGAATAAATAACTTTCTCAAAGTTTAAAAAAAACTCTCGCGCTAAAATGTGTCGTGAATATTTATGGCTTTAGGCGTAGCTTGATTAAAGTTGAAAGCCTCGACGTTTAGTAAACAGGGTTTTATCAGTAATATGTGAGTGTGAGGAGACATGGTTTAACCTTGTTTGGGGTTGAGTGTGGTTATTTCTTCATCTTCCATCTATTTTTTGCTACCCAGAGATTTTCAATTGCCCCGCAGATAAGTAATTATTTGAGGAGTTGTTGGGGATAGTGACGGTTATTGTGGTTACTGGAAAGGTAGTGATAAAGGTGATTATGCCTGTCAAATATTCAAGCTGAATTTACGACAAAAGCGGACGTAATTTTACCCATAATATATATTGGTGCAACTACAGTGATGGATTGCAATGCTTTGCGGTGCAAATTTGAAACTGTTTGCTTAGATATACTCTATGGTTCATTGTATTTTATTCCTGAACATTTTGATCCTCGTTGGTTAAAAGTGTTCGATTTCTGGTTTTTTGTTACCCTTATTTTCGGAGGTTTTTCTATGCTCATTCCTTTTCTCGCCCTCATATATGTGTTACTGGTTTATGTTTTATTGTTGATTGCTCAAAGGTTTAAAAAACTTAATGATAAGTCAACAACGGACATAAATAGTTGACAGTTTGCCGAGGACGGTTGAAAATCTATTAAAGGTTTTTATAACAACTGTTCTCAGAATGCCTACATACACTGATAATTATCCCTTAGCAGGGCAAACTATTCTTGTTACCCGTGCCATTTCTTCTTCTAGTCAGTTTCGGAAAATGCTGGAGGAGAGAGGGGCGACGGTGTTTGAGTTACCTGCATTGGAAATTACTCCTCCTTCTAGTTGGGATGGGTTAGATGGGGCGATCGCCCATATAAATAATTTTGAATGGATAATTTTAACCAGTGCCAATGGGGTAAAGTATTTTTGGCAGAGATTGGAAAAGGCTGGAAAAAACGAAACAGATTTAAATGGAATAAAAATTGCGGTGGTGGGCAAAAAAACCGCCCAAGTTTTAAAAGAGTATAATCTACAAGCAGACTTTATTCCCCCTGATTTTATTGCCGACTCCATGGCGGAAAATTTTCCTGAGTCGCTAGGGGGAAAACAAATTCTCTTTCCTCGGGTAGAAACTGGGGGCAGAGAAATTCTGGTGCAAGAATTAAGCCAGAGGGGGGCACACATAACCGAGGTTTCTGCTTATCAGTCGGGTTGCCCGAAACAGATGGATGAAACTATTTTTCATGCCTTAGAGGAAAAAATTATCGATATGATTACTTTTGCTAGTTCTAAAACGGTACGTAATTTTTATACGATGGTAGAGGCACGGTTTCCCCATGATACTCTTTCTTTATTTAATCACAGTGCGATCGCCTCTATTGGTCCTCAAACCTCTATGACTTGCCAAAAAATATTTGGCAGGGTGGATATTGAAGCCCAGGAATATACCCTAGATGGTTTGGTAAGAGCTATTGTAGAGAAGGGTGTTAACTATTAACTGATAGGATTTTGGTAATCATTCTTTGGGCTTGACTGGCATAACCGCCCCCAAAAAGATTGTAATGGTTGAGGATATGATAAAGGTTGTAGATGGTTTTTCTTTGTGGATAACCAGAGTCTAAAAGCCATTGTTGGTTATATCCTTGATAAAAAGCCGAGGGAAAACCGCCAAAAAGTTCTGTCATGGCAATATCTACTTCCCTATCTCCATAATAGGCGGCTGGGTCGAAAATGATGGGGATTCCTCCTTCTAAAAAACTGGCGTTACCGCCCCATAAGTCTCCGTGGACGAGGGATGGTTGGGGTTGATGGGGAGATAGTTTTTCCCTAATAGTTTCTATGATATGGTTTGGATTACCGAAGGTTGCCCCTTGGCGACGGGCTAACTTCAATTGATAACCGATTCTTTTTTCGGCGAAAAAGTCGGCCCAGTTTTCTTGCCAATCATTAATTTGAGGGGTTGCACCGATGGTGTTGTTATCATCCCAACCAAATTTATCGGCTTTACCTTGTTGATGGAGTTGGGCTAGGTGTTTGCCCATGGTTTGCCATGATTGATTATTCCCTCTACCAAATTTGAGCCATTCTAAGATGATGTAGCTATGGTTATCGGTGTAACCTGTGCAGATGGGTTTGGGTATTTTAATGGTATTGGTATCATACATTTGCTTAAGGGCGATCGCCTCTACCCGAAACATTTCGTATTGATGGGGGGAATTTAATTTAACAAAATAACTTTCATTTTCCCCTATCAGTTGATAGGCTTGGTTGATACAACCTCCCCCCACACTACGGGTATTTTTTAATTTAAAGTCTGTTTGAGTATGGTTACTAATGGCGATCGCAATTTGTTTCCACATAGTGTAATAATTAGGTTATCATGAACAATTATTTTGGTTGAGGTGGGCAATGGTGTAATGATTTCTCCTTGCTGTTTATCTCCTGTCCTCAACAGTATAATTAAATTGTTATTATCAATTATCCATTTTCAATTATCAATTATTGATTAATCGTCTTCGGTTTGAGGTTCAATAATTTCCATGGGTAAAGGCTTTTTCTCCTGTTTACGGTTTTCCAACTCTGCCTTTAATTCCACCTTAGAAGAATTATTAAAATTAACAGGCACTTTTTCCAACTCAGGTAAAGCCACCAACTTACGACGGGATGGGGTACGTTTTTTAGCCGCAAAATTAGGTAAAGGCTGTTGTTTATCTTGCTCTTCTAACCAATAATTAGCAACAGGTAAAGTATGCTCTAAATCTTCTAACAAACGAGGAATAATCATCACTGAATTTAACTCCCCAATTCTTTCGGCTTCTGCCATTCCCGCCTCAATGGCTACCGCCACATTGGCCACAGTACCCCGTATAATAGCAGTACATAAACCACTACCGATGGTTTCATAGGAAGCCAATTGTACATCCGCCGATTTTAACATCATATCAGCTGCCCCTACCATGGCAGGGAAACCCCTAGTTTCAATTAAACCGATAGAGCGATTACTTAAACGACTGTAACCCTTTTGTTGTTGGGCTAACTCTATCAAACGACTACCGATGGGAAATACTGCCTCTAAATTGGGCATAGGACGGGCTATTACTAGCTTAGTATGTAATTGTCCTATCTGTTCTGCCATCTTTGCACCTTCTTCCACCGCAAGACGAACATCAGCAATATTACCCCTTACAATAGCAGTACAATGACCACTACCGATTTTTTCATAACCAACTAAAATAACCTCCGCAGACTTCAACATCATATCTGCTGTACCGACGATGGCGGGGAAACTGAGGGTTGAAACTAAACCGAGGGCGCTATCTGGGCTAATATGCTTTTTTCTCATTTAAAATATTTGAGAAACTGTTAAATTTCTGTAACTAGGTGAAGATTTGCATTAATCTTGTTTAGTTTATCATATCATTAATTCTACTTAATCTTTGATTGTAGTCCATAGAAAAGAAAAATAATACTAATACAAAATTTTTATGAGTTTACTTGCTTTTCGTTTTCAATCACCAGGACCAATTTTATTTGAATTAGGGCCGGTGGCGGTGCGCTGGTATGGTTTTTTGATTGCCATGGCGGTAATAATTGGTTTATTCATTGCTCAAAATTTGGCAAAAAGAAAAAATATTGACCCTGAGATGATCGGGGATTTAGTATTATGGTTGGTAATAGGGGCGCTGCCTTGTGCCAGAATTTATTATGTTTTGTTTGAGTGGGAAAGATATGCGGGGCGCCCGGGGGATATGATTGCCATTTGGCAAGGGGGTATTGCTATTCATGGGGCGATTATTGGTGGCACTCTGGCTACGGTTATATTTGCAAGGATAAAGAAACAGTCTTTTTGGGGGTTGATGGATGTGGTGATGCCTTCTTTAATTTTAGGTCAAGCTATCGGTAGATGGGGTAATTTTTTTAATTCTGAGGCTTTTGGTGTGCCTACGGATTTACCTTGGGGGTTATATATTCCTCCCCATCGTCGCCCCATGGAGTTTTTAACTTTTGAATATTTTCACCCTACTTTTTTATATGAGTCGGTGTGGAATTTGATGGTTTTTGTGTTGTTAATGGCTCTTTTTTTCTGGGGTTTACGCCGTAAGAATAATTTGAAAACTGGTACTTTGGTTTTTGTTTATTTGATTACTTATAGTTTGGGTAGGGTATGGATTGAGGGTTTTCGCACCGATAGTTTAATGGTTGGTGATTGGCGGGTGGCACAAATTATTAGTGTAAGTGCGATCGCCCTTGGTCTTTTTGGTTTATTCTGGTTATATATTGCGAAACGTCCTTTACCTTTTAATTTTGATCAATAGTTGAGATAAAAAAATCAAGTTATAACCCTAAATAAGCCATAAAAAAAACCGCCCCCATGGAGACGGTTTTAAATTTTTTGTATGGAAAAAATAGCTTTTAAGCGCAATTAACCCAACTCACGGGAAGTAAACTTCTCAATGGTTGCTTGACTTTCATAGACAAAATTATGGTTATTATCCTTAATCTTATTCATACTAGGAAGAAGATTGCGAGATTGAAGGCTCATGTGTAGCTGTAAATGGGCAACATAATCGCTTACATCTTCTTTGGCAGAAGGATGGGGAATATTTGAGTTTAAGTTCATTGTTTCCTGCTTATAATATGGCTATGATTAGTAAACCTTATCATTTTTTCTTTGATCAGTCAAGTTTTATGGATTACTGGTCACTGGGTGTAAAATAAAATTTACAATCATTTATTTTTCTTAATTTGCTTCTCTATATATTAAACATTTAGTTACTATGAATAGTCCTCAAGATTTACCTGAAAAACTCCGCCATATGGATTGGTATGCTATCGCCTGTAAAGTAAGAGTTAAGTATGAGAAGTTAAAGGAAAAGGTAACTTATTTGGAGCAATCTTTATTAGGCTATCAAAAGGAAGTTGAGGGGAAGGATAAAATTATTAATGAACAAAATAGACAGTTAGATAACCATGGAGTAACCCTCAACCAATTATATATCAAGGTCGATGATGCTACCCAACAAATTAACCATCAACAGCTACTCATTGAAAAGTTAAGTCAAGATTTAAAGGATTCTCAAACTCAGCGGGGGCGCATTGAGAGGGAATGCTCTTTGTTACAAGAAAGTTATAACCAATTACAATATCGGATTAGGGATAGGGAGAGGGAAAATCAAGAGTTAAATGTTCGATTACAACGACAACAACGGACTACTTTAGAATATAAGGCGGCTTTGGATAAGTATTTACACTCTTCTACGGATAAACCTAAAATGGTTAGTACGGAAAAAGATACTATCAAATCTTGGTCAGAGATTAGCAAGTCGAAAGATGATTCTAGTATAAGTCCGTTATCTAATTTTACCATCGCCCCTGTACCTAATTTTGTTAATATTCCTTTGGTGGATGATAATAAAAAACCCATGGAAGATTCACCCCAAGTAAAGGATAACACTACTCAAGAGCCAGTCATCAATAATATTGAAACATCCTCACAGGAAGTGGATAATCTCGAGATGGAGAAGCAAGAGGTGACACAAGAAGATAATACGCAAATTAAGGAAGATAGAATAGTCTCTAATAATGTAGATATATCTGAGATGCAACCCGACAAGGTAAAGGATAATAACACTAATGAAGTATCACAATCATTGGAAGATAAAATTATAAAAAAGAATATGGATTTATCCTTAGGAATAAAACCACCCAAACAAAACCATAAAGACCAAAAAATTATTATTGATTTACCTGATTTTTTTAAAAATAAACGGGATAATTCTTAATGGTTAATAAATTATTTTAATTGTTCTTTTACTAACCATTTTTTTACGGCAAAAGTTGCTCGACAATCATCTTCATTATACATTAATATATAATCCAAATAAGTGCGATCGCCCGTACTTAACCACTGATCATACCAGACAACACATTGATCACCTCCCAAACTATGATTTTCATAATTAGGAGGAATACGCCATTGAAAATTCAACCATTTACCCAAAGACTTTAAAGAGTAACTTTCCATGGGTAAAAGATAATTTTGAGTAACAAATTTGTGGACATCAACTAATCTTTTTAATAAGGGTTGAACCATATTTTTAGGAGTCTGATAAATACTCGCTAACCTTTTAATAGTTTCCACCTCATAACCCGAAAAATGATAAATAAAACTATTAGGATAACCATTAATAAACTCAAGAAAGTCTAGCCAAATTTCTTTTTCTTGCTGTAAATCTTCTGCTAAAAAATGATAATATTTTTCTATTTTTTGATTATAATCAACCAATACAACCCCTAATAAATAATCAATTTTACGATCTGGTTCAGCTTCTATGTCAAAATAAAGTTCAATATTACTACTAGGAATAACATTTACCTTATCTCTTTTTAAAATAGGAGCATTAAATCTTAAAGATTGAATTTGCTTAAAAAGAATTTCTCCCCCATCCTGCTCAAATATCTGACTTAATTGAGGCAAAGACAAATTAATCACTTGCTCAAAATTTTCTACCCCTTTTTGTTTCAACATCTCATATTTACGAGGAGTAATACCGGGTATTAAAGAAAGATGATTTTGTTTAACCGCCACCTCATGACAGTCATTGTACCATTCACATAAACCACATTTTTGACGGGAAATAAATACTTCTGGTGGGTTTTTATCTTGAAATAACCTTTGACAATCGTTAATCACCGCCTCCACCTTTGGCCACCAAATCGCCAAGTTAATGCTATATTTTTTAAAACTTCTGACTATAAAATCAGCATGGGTAGGCATGAAGCCTTGATTATTGCCCAATATCCACCCCTGAAAAGCTGCTACTAATTTATATTCTGGTTTATGATTTTTACCTAGATGAGTATTAACAGTGAGATAACTCCAATTTCCTAACCCAGAGGGAATATTTTGTTTTATTAATAATGTTGGATTGGTTTGAAAAATAAGATTGTCATATTTTCCCTTGATATGATAGGTTAATTCTCCATTGTAAATACAGTCAACCCCTTGTCTCATCAAATCTAGGGTTGAATCAACGTAAGAATTATTAGTGGGGGAAAAGATGGGGTGTTCAACCTGCCAATTATAATGCTTTATAACCTCTTGAGTGTGAAGAATTCTTTCCTGCTTTAGTTTATTTACAAAATCCCTTTCCTGTGGTTTTTCATTTTTAAAATGAAAATTAAGAAAAGCCTTACGGTTACACCTCTTGTATTGAAGCAGGGTATCATCAGTTATGAGCATCAATTGTGAATTATGAGTTATGGATTATTTATTGATCATTTTAATATCTTATTCTGGGGGGTGATTGATGTTTATTCGGGCTTGATGATTTATTTGGCATTGCTTAATTAACGTGAATTCGGGATAACAGGTTATCAGTAGCACAAGTTTTGGGTTGTAGGTTATAGATGTGATGTTGCTTAATTACAGTGTGATACCAAATCCAATTTATAAGGTTTACCCTAACCCACCCTGTAATATGAAATACTTAAATGTTTACGACAAATAAAACCTCTAAAATGACATCCCAGCCGAGTTATATTTATAGCAATCTTTTTTATATTTCATATAACAATTGATAATAAACAATTATTATCTGTTGCCTGTTCCCCGTTCCCTATTCCCTGCCTTAACTAAAAAATGTTATCCCGAACTCAGGTTTAATTAATGACTTATCACCTAATATCAAATCTGATTATATCATTATGAGCCTTGCAATGAATTACAAGGCTAACAGTTTATCATCGTTCAATGAATTAAACTAAGGTTTATGCTAGAGCCATTACGGATACTTTTGCGGCTATTTGTTGGGAAATTTTTACCAATGCTTTGGCAGATTCTGAGTTAGGATGGGCAACGGTGATGGGAATGCCATTGTCTCCTCCTTCCCTGACGGACATTTCGATGGGAATACAACCGAGTAAGGGTACTTGTAATTCTGTGGATGCTTTTTCTCCTCCCCCAGAGCCAAAAATATCGTAAGTGCGATCGCCCATATCTGGTGGGATAAAATAACTCATATTCTCAACGATACCCAAAATATTAGTGCCTAATTGCTCAAACATTTTTAAACCACGACGGGCATCTTGGAGGGATACGGTTTGGGGGGTGGTGACGATGACAGCCCCTGCTAGGGGCACGGCTTGGGCGAGGGTTAGTTGGGCATCCCCTGTGCCGGGGGGCATATCGACAATTAAATAATCCAATTCACCCCAGTTGACTTGATAAAGGAATTGACGGATAATACCGTTTAACATAGGGCCACGCCACATCACAGGTTGATCAGGATCGATTAAAAAGCCCATGGAAACCATCTTAATGCCATGGTTAAAGAGGGGTTCTAAAATGTCCCCTGTGGGGGATTTGGTGACGTTGATGGGGGCATCTAATAAACCAAGCATGGTGGGGGCGTTGGGCCCATATATATCGGCGTCTAGGAGTCCTACTTTTGATCCTGCTTGGGCAAGGGCGATCGCCACGTTGACTGCCACGGTACTTTTTCCTACTCCCCCTTTACCGCTAGAAATGGCAATGATATTTTTTACTTTATCCACTGAGGTGCGATCGGGTAAAGACTTTTGGGCAGGGGTTTCGGCGGTTACTTCTACCGATACTTTTTCCACCCCTGATAAGGTTTTGACGGCTTTTTCACAATCTTCTACGATAAATTCCCTCAAAGGGCAAGAGGGGGTAGTTAATACGAGGGTGAAACTTACTTCCCCCCCCTCTACTTTTACGTTACGAATCATGTTCAATTCTACTAAACTTTTTTGTAGTTCAGGATCTTGAACTGGTTTTAAAACTTCTAAAACAGATTGGGTATCAACCATGGTTTAATAAATATTTTTTTATAGTTCTGAAATGTTAAATCATTCCCCTATAAGTAAATATACCATTCTTGGGAATAGGCAATGGGCAATGGGTAATAAGCAATGGGCAATAGATTGTTACTCATCAGCCTTGAGTTATAAAAGGGTTGAAGGTTGTTCAACCCCTACAGGTTAATTAACTCTCAAAGTTACTGATAATGGCATCGGCAAATTCAGAACATTTTAAAGGAGGTTCGACGGGGGGAGTCATCATCCTTGCTAAATCATAGGTTACTTGCCTGGAGGCGATCGCACGGCTAATGCCATCACGAATCAAATCAGCGGCTTCCTGCCATCCCATAAACTCCAGCATCATCACCCCAGAAAGAATCACCGAACCAGGGTTAATTCTATCCAAACCAGCGTGTTTAGGCGCTGTACCATGGGTAGCCTCAAAAATAGCACAATTATCCCCAATATTGGCGCCTGGCCCCATACCTAAACCACCGACAATGGCTGCGGCCGCATCGGAAAGATAATCTCCGTTGAGATTCATGGTAGCTAAGATAGAATACTCGTCAGGGCGGGTTTGAATTTGTTGGAAAATACTGTCAGCGATGCGATCATTAACCATTACCTTATCCTGCCATTTTCCATTACCATGGGTATCCCAGATAGAAGCCAAAACGCCTTCAACCTCTGCACAAATAGCCTCTTTTTTCTCAGGGGTTAAACCATCATAACCAGGATCAATTTTACGGGCATTATCCTCGGTGGAAATATCAGGATTAGCTTCCTTATTGCCCAAAATCCAAGATTCCCTTTCCGTTACACACACATCACGAAATTCCGTCACGGCCAATTCATAACCCCAATCACGGAAAGCCCCTTCCGTGTATTTCATGATATTACCCTTATGCACCAAGGTAACCATTTGTTTATGCTTGGGTAAACGGAGCGCATTTTGGATGGCACGACGCACCAAACGTTGAGAACCAGTTTTACTAATGGGTTTAATACCAATCCCTGCATCGAGGGGAATTTTTTTGTTTTTATGTTCAGGGGTAGAGGGAATTAAATCATCATTAAGGATGGTAATTAATTTTTGACCAATTTCTGAACCTTCTTTCCACTCGATACCTAAGTAAATATCCTCAGTGTTTTCCCGATATACAATCACATCCAACTTTTCAGGGCTTTTGTGGGGGGAGGGAGTACCCTGATAATAGCGACAAGGACGTACACAAGCGTATAAATCAAAAATCTGTCGTAGAGCAACGTTTAAAGAGCGAATACCGCCTCCTACGGGGGTTGTCAAAGGCCCTTTGATGGCGATACCATACTCCCGAATGGCGCTTAAAGTGTCTTCGGGTAAATACTGAAAAGTGCCGTATTTCTCACAGGCTTCATCTCCAGCATAAATTTTAAACCAGTTGATTTTACGTTTACCGCCATAGGCTTTAGCCACCGCGGCATCAATAACTTTTTCTGAGGCTGGCCAAATATCTACCCCTGTACCATCACCACGGATAAAAGGAATAATGGGATCATCAGGAACAATGGGTTTACCATTTTCAAATTTAATTTTAGTACCTTCTTGGGGGGGGGTCAATTTTTCAAACATATTCGGTTGCCTTCTCAAAAGTTACAAACTGCACAACTACAACATCATAATATATCAGTAGGACTGATTCATTCTAAAATTTTCTGATGGGGAATAATTGACAATGGACAATGGACAATGGACAATTGATAATGAACAAACTTTAATCTGCAACCTGCCACCTGTAACCTGAAATCTCGAATATATGTCCGCTAAAAATGTTGGTTTAATTGTGGAAATTCCTCTGGCGATTTCTTCTTTTCTTTTTGCTAAAATTAATAAGTTTTTGATTGGTAATCTTTATAGTATTTATTTAAAGGTTAATCAAAAAAAGGCTAATCAATGGCGGGTGATTGATAATCAATTGGTTTCTTCTATCATTAATATGGGGGTGTTAATGACAAAAGCTCCCCGTTGGAATACCCATGCTATTATCGGTACTTTGGGCCCTTTTGCGGTGGAAAAAGAGCTTAGTTTGGATATAGCATCGGCTAATAATTCGGCTCAATCTTGGTTTGCTATTTTTTATGATTTTCCTAATTATAATACGGTGGATACCATCGCATCAAAGGTTGATTATCAAGGGGAGAATTGGCAATCTATTAAGTTAAAAAGAGGTAAATATACCATTGGTTTAAGATATTATAATTATGGTGATAAATTAGCTTTACCTGCAGTTAAAGTAGATGGTAAAAAGTTTACTTCTACTAAGGAAATACCTAATGATAGTAATGAGTTTTATCATAGTATAATTGAGAAAAAAAACTGGTACTTTTTAGCGATACATTATTATATCTATACGGTTTTAAGTTTAAGAAAATATTTACCTGAATCTTTTGTTAAGTATGAATTTTTACCCGTAGGGGCGATCGATACTAAGTTTTATTATGATGCTTTAGATAAAGAAGAAATTCTCACCATTGAGGTTGATCAACATACCCTTGATAAATATGATATTTATGTGACGGTTTACGATCGCACTAGCCTTCCCACACAATGGTTTACCGTTAAAAGTGTACAAGAAAAAACTAGACCTCTCAATCATAAAGGTTATTACTTAATTAGGGTCAGAAATGAAGGAAAACCACCTGAAGAATTTACAGATTTAGAGATCAAGTTAGATAAATCTTTATAATGATAAAAAACTATGCAAATTTTAAATCACAATAACTTTCCTGACGTTGCTTTTATTGCTGATAACGCCTCTGTTATGGGAGATGTCACCCTCAAAGAAGGAGTCAGTATTTGGTATTCAGCCGTAGTAAGGGCGGATGTGGAAAAAATCATTATCGGTAATTATACTAATATTCAAGATGGAGCAGTGTTGCATGGAGACCCTGGCAAAGTTACCATCTTAGAAGATTATGTCACCGTGGGGCATCGTGCGGTAATCCATGCGGCCCACATTGGCAAAGGATGCTTAATTGGTATTGGGGCGGTGGTTTTAGATGGTGTCACCGTGGGAGAAGGTAGCATTATCGGTGCGGGTTGTATTGTCACCAAAGATGTGCCACCCCATTCTTTAATGGTGGGTATTCCTGCCAAAAAAGCAAAAGATGTTACCCCCACTCAACAAAAAGAATTAATTGAACACGCCATGAAATACTATCAATTGGCTTTGTATCATCGGGGAAAAAGTAACCATAAAGGTTTTGAATAATAGTAATCATCACTCCCTATCACCCTTATTCCCCATCTTCTTAACCATTCAACAGATAATAAATACTGATATAGATAGCTGAAACGGTTAACTGGGCAATGGTAATCGGTAAACCATAACGCAGAAAAACACCATAGGAAATAGTTTTGCCGTGCAACTCAGCAACCCCAGCCCCTACAATATTAGCAGAAGCCCCCACGAGAGTCGCATTTCCCCCCAAAGTAGCCCCAAACATCATGGCAAAAAATAAAGGCAACACTACTGCAGGATAATTACCGCTAAAGTTTGTTTGCAAAACCTCCGCCCCTATTAATCCCGTATTGAATAAGTATTCTTTTAGTAAGGGAATCATTGCTACCACCAAGGGAATATTAGGTATTACCGCTGATAATGCACCTACTACAAAAATTAAAACCATAGAAGCCACAAAAATATTTTGACCTAATAAAAAGGCAAAAACTAGAGAAATCTGACTAATAATCCCTGTTTTTTCTAGTCCTCCTATCAACACAAAGACAGACATAAAAAAGATTAAGGTACTCCAATCCACATCCTTTAAAATATTTTGTACCGTGTCGATTTTACTCTGATGGGCGAGCAATAAAGCAAGGGCTGCCCCCATCAAGGCAACTGCCGCAGGAGAAAGAGGTATAGGTAATAAATCACCAAAAACAAAGAATAGCAGAACAAACAGCATAATCAAAGCCCCCAACGACAACACACGGGGATGATTAATTTTGGGAATGGGTAACTGTTCAAAATTAGTAAAACGAGTACGCCAAATGTCCTTAAACAAAAAAGGAGTCATTACCACCACCGTAGCCACCGCCAAAACTCCCCCCCAACTCAGGGACGTTAAATAGTCAAAAAAACTCATATTAATAGAATCCCCCACAATAAAAGTAGCAGGATCTCCCACTAATGTTAATAGTCCAGCACTATTAGACACAATCACCATCAAAATGATTAACGGCACAAAATTAATCCCAATTTCCTCCGCCAAAGGAGGAATTAAAGGAGCAAGAAGAGTTACAGTTGTTGCATTGGGTAATACAGCACAAATAGGGGCAGTAATGCCAATAATACCTAATAATAAATAACTGCCTCTACCCTTTGACCAAAGGACAATTTTGGTCGCTAAATAAGCAAAAATATTAGTAGGTTCAAAAGCTCTTACTAATACCATTACCCCAAAAAATAAACCTAGTGTAACGTGACTTTGACTGATATATTCCACTGCCTGGCCTAAAGTCATAATATGGGCAAATATAAGCACCAATGAGCCTAGTAAAGCCGCCACCGTTAGGTGTATTTTTTCGGACATAATTAGAGCAATTACGGCAATAAACACGCCTCCTGCCACCAAGCTAGAAAAGTTGGGCATTATTTATTTATTTATTTTCAGATTGAATAAGGATGATTTTATGAAGAGATGCGTCTTATTCGGATACCTAAATCAATTTTTAGTTTTCACAAAAAAACTATTTTTTGGTCTCCTCCCAATGCCTACGAGGTTAGCTGACGGGCTAGAACTGAGAGATGTTCTTCTTTAAGTTATGCTTAAAGATAAGCCCCAAAATTGGTTCCCCCGCTCCTTACCAATCACTTAATATTTGTAATGTCAAGGACTAGGCTGACTTTCTCTAAAAGAAATATTAGCAAATTTTATTTTGTTTTGTGGTGTTGCACTTAACAAAAGTTATTTTAACTTTCAATTTGCCTTAATGCCCTAGTTTCATCGAGCAAGGCTTCAATTTCTTCGTCCGATGGTTGTCTGACATAATTAATTTTTATTTCTTCTAATAAGTCATTTAATAATGATTCTAAAACCTCGAGGTTATGTTTTGCGGCCACTGAAAGGGTTAAAGTTGAACCTGACTTGGTGATAATTTTTTCGATATGATCATCAAAAACAGGATCTTCTTGTAAAAGTTGTTGAATCGTTTTGAGTAAAATTGAATATACTTGGCTAGATGTTCTTTTACTAATATTTTCTGGAAATTTGGCTAACCCTGGCAGATGGGAAATACTTTGATAAGCTGGAGATTCACTAATGCTTTTTTCAATAATATAGTTTAATAAATCTTCTACTTCGTAACGGATTTCGGGTAACACTTGATTAGCGACTAAATCAACAATTAATTTGATAATTTCCCCGATTTCATTGGTATCGTTTATGTCGATATAATCCCTTTGGGTTTTTTCGGGAGATAAGGTATTTTCAATGTAACCGTCTTTGATTACGTGTTGCAGTTGATTGATAACTCTTAAGATAATCACTTCGGTAATATCTCCCGCAATACTGGCGACAAATCCTTGACTGGCTTGTCTTTTAATGGATTTTAAGGAGATTAGTTTACTTTCATCAAGTCTGACTGCTACTGGTATAATTCTTAACCATCTTAGGGTGGGTAAAAAAAAGATTAGGTCATACCAACGCCAAAAAATGGCATCTTGAATTTTTACGCCACTATATCTTAAACTAATAACAAATGATCTTAGCAAAAAGTCAGCAAACAGTATGGCAATAAAAGGAAAATCTATTAAGCCGAAATAATCTACAAATTGACCATTTTCTCCGATGGGACGAAAATAATTGGTATTAATTAAAGGGGTGATTTCTTCTTCAAAAAAGGCTAATTCTTGTTCTAATTTTCCTTCTAAATAATCAACATTCCAGAAGTTTTCAAAGGCGACTGTGGCTGAATTACGGGGATTAAAAATAGGGTCAGCCATGCGATCGCGCATTAAATTTTTAACTTTCTCTAAATTACCACTTTTATCAGCTAATTCAAAGGGATTTTGGGCAATCATTTCTGCACTCATTTCCCTTAGCATTCCTAATATTTCCCTAGTCTGGGGAGAATCTAAACCAAACTCATCAATGGTCGTTTTTAACTGTGTCACCGTATCTAAATATTGTTGAGTGTCTCGGTAAGGTTCAATACCTTTCACTGCGTCATATTGAATCACCACTTCCCTAACCGATTTAGGAACAATAGTAAGTTTGTATCCATCATATTCGTAGGGGCCAGCTTTGAAATTTCCTACGGTAATAACGCCATTTAACCATATATCACGGAAGGGAATGTAGGTTAAATCGAAGGCAACAACTCCTAGGTTGGCAAGGGAAACTAGCGCCATTAATTTGGCTACATAGATATTATCAAACCAGAAATTATAAATCCAAGATACTGGTTTGGTGGTTTTTTTGATATTTTTAACAATGGGGCTTTTCATTGATTTTGATAATTATAAATAAAAAATAAACTTTCAAAAAATACTAATTTACAAAAAAATAACTAATTAATACATAGAAAGAAATCTATGGTTATTTATATTACAAATCCTAAAGTTTAGGCAAAAAATAGTTTACTATAGACTATAAAAGAATTATACTTCTTCTATTTTATTGATTTATTATGGTTAATAAAAAAGAGAAAAAAAGAGCAAAAACAATAATCGAGTAATATAATTATGACATCAGATTTATTAATTAGACAGGCAGAAATCTTTTTACCTGATGGGGATATTCTACTAGGAGATGTAAGGGTAAGACAAGGTAAAATTGCCGAGATAGGCACAGATTTAGAAGTAGGAGAAGAAAGAATAATCGATGCCCAAGGATTAACTCTGTTACCGGGGGTTATCGATCCTCAAGTACATTTTAGAGAACCTGGTTTGGAATATAAAGAAGACTTGTTCACCGCTTCTTGTGCCTGTGTGATGGGGGGGGTTACATCTTTTCTGGAAATGCCCAACACTCGCCCCCTAACTACCACTCAGGAGGCTTTGGACGATAAGTTATACCGTGCTTCTCAAAAGTCTTTGGTCAATTATGGCTTTTTTATGGGTGCTACGGCGGATAATTTGGATGATTTGCGCGATGCCAATCCTAGTTGTGGTATTAAAATCTTTATGGGTTCATCCCATGGGGCTTTGTTGGTGAGTACGGAGGAACAAATTGAGCCTATTTTTGCCAAGGGAAGTCGTTTGATTGCGGTTCATGCGGAGGATCAAGGTAGAATTGTAGAAAGAAAAAAAGAGTTCCATGGTATTACTAACCCTGCTATCCATTCTACTATTCAGGATGAGACGGCGGCGCTAAATGCGACGAAGTTGGCTTTGAAGTTGTCTAATAAATATCAAAGACGGTTACATATTCTCCATCTGAGTACGGGTATTGAGGCGGAATATTTACGGGAACATAAGCCCAGTTGGGTTTCTACGGAGGTGACACCCCAACATTTATTGTTAAATACCGATGCTTATGAAACCATTGGCACTTTTGCCCAGATGAATCCCCCGTTAAGATCGCCCGAAAACAATGATATATTATGGAAGGCGTTGATGGATGGTGTAATCGATTGTATTGCTACGGATCATGCACCCCACACATTGGAGGAAAAAGCCAAGGAATATCCCAATAGTCCTTCGGGAATGCCGGGGGTAGAAACTTCTTTACCTTTGATGTTGACGGAGCATAAAAAAGGACGTTGTACCCTTGCCCATGTGGTGAAATGGATGTGTAGCGCCCCTGCTAAGTTGTATAATATACCCAATAAAGGTGCGATCGCCCTTGATTATGATGCCGATATAATCTTGGTGGATTTAAAAAATTATCGTCCTGTATTGCGTGAAAACTTACAAACTAAATGTGGTTGGAGTCCTTTTGAGGGTTGGAGTTTAACTGGCTTCCCTGTATATACCATCGTTGGTGGTCAAGTTGCCATGGAAAAAGGTATTATTAACACGGAAGTAAGGGGTAAAGCCCTTTCTTTTGATGCTTAGGGGTGAATAATTGATAATTGATAATTATCTTTTGCCTCTTGCCCGGTTGATGAGCGTAGTCGAATCAGCCTTTTGCCTTCTATTATCTACTAATATTATGATTTCTGTAAAAGTTCCCTCCATTGCCTGTGAAGTATGTGCCGAAACTATTACTAAGGCTATTATAAATACTGATCCTAAAGCTCAAGTAAAAATTGATGTGCCTACGAAAATAGTTAATGTGGAAACTCAAACCAGTATAGATGTCATCAAAGGTGCGATCTCCCAAGCTGGCCATGAGTGCGCTGATTAAGCAAGTCTATTTTCTCCCCTCTACTTTACCAGAGGGGGTCTGTTTGTGTGTCGATTTGTTACAAATTTTCCTTTTTTTCTTGCCTCGGGGCTTTTTTTGAGTTACTATAGAAGTATGTTTTATATAATAGAAATCTGTGCATTTATATTTAAAAAAGTTTAGCATCCCATTATATTACAGCATAACATAAAAGCGCCCCTAAATAATAAATAATCAATTTTTCCCGAAAAATTTAATAATTCAATACACAAAAAATAGAAAAAAGGGAAGGAACATTTTAGGATAAAATCAAATTCGGGCAAAACTAGATAATTGCCCATATCGTTTCGATTAAATTTCCCGAAAAGTAAAATAGAATGAAGCAGTTTTTAGAGTCAGAGGTTATATCTAATTACCAAGAATCAGAAGTAGTAATTTTGCCCATACCCTATGAAGTAACAACCACCTATCGGAAAGGTTGCGAGTATGGGCCAGATGCGGTGTTAGAAGCCTCCGATCAATTGGAATGTTATGATGAGGAATTAGGTATTGAAACTTGTTTTGAGACAAAAATCTTTACGAGCGATCGCACCGCAGACACCAGAAAAAACCCTGAATTAACCGCAGAGCAAATGTTAGAAGCCACCAAAGAAGCGGTAAAAAAAATGGTGGCAGACGGCAAATTTGTAATCGGTATTGGGGGCGAACACGCCATCACCACAGGATTAGTACAAGGTTATTTAGAAAGTATTAATGAACCGTTTACTGTGGTGCAAATAGATGCCCATGGAGATATGCGCCATGAGTTTGAAGGCTCAATCCATAACCATGCCTGTGTGATGAGAAGAATCTTAGAATTAGGATTACCAACCCTTCCCGTGGGCATTCGGGCTATTTGTCAGGAGGAAGCAGATTTAATCAAAGAAAAAAATATTCCTGTCATCTGGGCAAGGGATATTTATTACAACCCCCACTGGATAAACCAAGCCTTAGATAAAATTACCACCAAAAAAGTATTTATCACCATTGATTTAGATGGTTTAGATCCTAGTTTTATGCCTGGGGTTGGTACACCTGAACCAGGGGGGCTTGATTGGTATCAAATTTTGGCGTTTATGAGGGCAATTTTTAATGGTTTTGAGGTAATTGGTTGTGATGTGATGGAGTTAGCCCCTACCAAGGATTCTGTGGTATCGGAATTTACCGCCGCTAAGTTGATTTATAAGTTGATTGGTTATTGGCATATCAATAAATAATCTCAATTCGGGATTTATCAAAATTGGAGTAGAGGTGATGGGGAATGGGGGTGATAATAGTTTGATTATTCATTGTCAATTGTCCATTGTTTACACCTTTACAAGAATCTAAATTTTATCCTGGACTCAGTTTGATTATATTTTTAAGAAAGATTCTTCAGTGCAAAAAATGCTGAGGGTAATAGTTTGAGCGTCTTTACTATCTCCTTTATTCAAGTCATAGGCAGGGAAGGCACTCCCGCTAATACTAAGACGAAGGGCTGTATTTTTCTTAAGGGCGATCGCACTAGGCTGCAAGTTAAATATAATTGGTATATTCTCTTGATGCTCTTTTACCCTGATATAACCTTGACTAAAATTATAAACCCTCCCATCAGGATAAACCTGAGAAAGTACCGCACTTATATCAAAACTAGAATAATTACAAGCTACCTTTAACTGTAAAGAAATATCCCCAATTAGGGTTAATTTTTCGGTCAAATAATCTGAAGTATAAGTAAGAATATCGGTGCGCTGATCTAACTCTCCTCTTTCAAAACTTCCTGCATTTATGCTATTATGTCCCCCTAAACTGGGAGTCGGTCGCCAAAAATCAGTTACTATTATATCTTCTGAATTGTTTTTGTTTTTACTTAATAATTTACCATCATCATCTCTAATATTAGCTAATCCTGTACTGTTTAAATAAAATTTAGTGTATTTTTTCTTTTTTAAAGTTTTTCTGTTTATATATTTATTGTCACCCATTAGAAATAATTTTATATTTTTTGAGTGCTTTTTATCCTGATTAATACCCTTTAAATAATGATTAAACCAATTTATTTGAGCCTCATTAATATTATTATTTGCCTTTTGGGAGTAGGATAAATTCCCCTTACTATTACCCCAAGGAATATGACACCAAGGCCCAACAATTAAAGACTGTTGAAAAGCACTTTTAGCCCTCATTTGTTCATAAAAATTCCAACTACCCCGCAAATAACCATCAAACCAACCCCCGATATGAAGCATCGGTAAATCAATCCTATCAAGATAACTTTGGGGTGATAACCTACGCCAATAATCATCCTTAGAAGGCGTATTCAACCAAATATAATAAAAAGGAGCATACTTTCTCAACGCCTTCTCCACAGAAACAGGAATATCCCACACAGGTAAATGACGAGAAGCCAAATAAAGTAATTTATAAGCCGAAAAATCCTCTTTTAACCTTGCCCTCAGCGCCCCTAACTGTATCGCCCAAGCCAAATTTAACTCATAACAAAACGCCCCATTTTCATAAGCCCAATGGGCATATAAATCAGATGCAATCATCGCAGGGCAAATGGTTTTCAGGGCCTGATGTTGACTAATCGCACCATATATCTGAGTCATACCCTGATAGGAAAAACCATACATTCCCACCGCCCCTGTATTACCTTCGAGGGTAGTAACCCAGTTTAAAGTATCCTCTCCGTCATCAATTTCCGATTCAAATAAATGAAACTCTCCCCCCGAATCACCACACCCCCGCACATCTTGAATAACCACCATATATCCTTGGGAAGCATACCACCTAGGATGGGCATATACCACCGTAGAAGCAATTTCCCGGCCATAGGGTTGACGCATTAACAGAATTGGTAGCTTTTCCTCTGTTTTTGGTCGATAAACATCAGCTACCAATGTTATCCCATCACGGGTTTTCATGGTAGCCACTTCTTTAGAAACTTGATACATCAATTATTAGGGAACTTGACGAAATGCTTTTAGTTGGTTATTGTAACGGAACACAATGGATTTTCCTAAATGTAATTGTTTTGCTCCATCAATGAGAATAGCTACTTTTTCTTTAACAATTTCTAGTTGATAAGGGCAAAGGCTAAAATCGAGACAAACTATCGTAGATGAGTCCCAAGGCTCACGAAATATTTTACAATCTGAGGGTAAAATATCAACTGTATGGCGGAATCTATCCAAAATTTCTCGTTCTAAATCCTGAGCGCAAAAATCGATGGTCGAACCAGATTCGTACATGGATTCAACTCCATTAACTGATTTTATCTATATCTATACGGTAGCATTGTTTTTTTCGCCCCGAAGATTATTTGTAGCAAAAGTTTGCATTCTTAATAATTTAACCTCAATGGCAGAAGAAGTTGCAACCCCGTAAACACTATATATAAAAGATAATTACGTTTGGCCGTCAATAATCATCATGCCATTGCTGATTTTGAGTATAAAACATTATTGAATTACAGTAAGTGTATAGTATTAAAACTATATTATTATTACTATTGCCCATTCCCTATTGCCAAACTCAACTTAAAATCGTACCTTAATTTACCAACGTCATCATATTATCAATTATCAATTATCAATTATCCATTATTAAATGAATCCAAAAATTTCTCCCCGTCAACTAGCCTTTTTTGCCCTACAGGATGTTTATGGAAACAAGGCTTATACTGATATTGCCTTAGAAAGAATTTTGAGCAAAAATAAAAGCCTAAATCCCATGGATAAGGGCTTAATATCAGAGTTAGTATATGGCATAGTGAGAAGAAAAAGGACTCTCGATAGTTTAGTAAATCAACTTGGTACAAAAAAAGCCAGTCAGCAACCTTTACCGTTGCGAGTTATCTTACACTTAGGTTTATATCAACTAAGGTATCTGGATAAAATTCCCCCTTCGGCGGCGGTAAATACTAGCGTGGAGTTAGCCAAGGAAAATGGCTTAAGTAAATTGTCAGGGGTGGTGAATGGTATTTTAAGATCTTATCTTAGGAAAGCGGAAATCGAAGATCCTTTAATTTTACCTTCGGAGTTAATACCAAAATTAGGGGTAAAGTATAGTTTTCCTGATTGGATTGTGGAGGTTTTTTTAAAACAGTTAAACCTTAAGGAAACTAAAAAGTTATTACGGTGGTACAACGAATCCCCTTCTTTGGATATAAGGGTAAATAGTTTAAAAACAACCGCTGAAGAAGTACAAAATTCTTTTGCCATAGATGGCATTGAGTCTGAATTTATTCCCCATTTACCCCAAGGATTAAGGTTATCTTCAGTGGGTAATATTCGTCATTTAAAGGGGTTTAGGGAGGGTTTATTTTCGGTGCAGGATAGTAGCGCCCAGTTAGTGAGCCATTTTTTAGCCCCTAGGGCGGGGGAAAGTGTTTTTGATGCTTGTGCTGCCCCGGGGGGCAAAACTACCCATATGGCTGAGTTGATGGGGGATGAAGGGTTGATTGTTGCTTGTGATAATATTGCTTCTCGTTTGGAAAAAGTTAGGGAAAATGTGGAGCGTTTGGGTTTAAAATCCGTTGACATTATAGAGGGGGATAGTAGTAATTTTGAGTTTTTGGCGGGGTTAAGGGGCGCTGGTGAAGGGGTAAAACTCTATGATAAGATTTTGATAGATGCCCCATGCTCTGGATTAGGTACATTACATAAACGCCCTGATATTCGTTGGCAACAAAAACCAGAAAAAATTCTCGAATTAGCCAAAAAACAATTAGCTATCCTGAGTAACATGGCAAAGGGTGTAAAAGATAACGGTTGCTTAGTTTATGCCACTTGTACATTAAATCCTAGGGAAAATGAAGAAGTAATCGAGGCTTTTTTGGCATCTCACCCTGATTGGCACATTGTTACAGAAAGAAACAATATAACGGCAAATTTTCCGATAACATCAAAGGGGGCAATAAAAATTTTCCCTCACCGTCATAATATGGATGGTTTTTTTATGATCAAACTAGCCAAGGGATAAATTAAATGAATACAGCCAATAAAACAAAACTATTGATGAAAATTGTTATCGGTGCCGCTTGGATTGATGGCATCATTCATCAGGAAGAAAGGGATTATTTAAAAAAAATGGCCACAGAAACCGAATTAATAAATGATCCAGAAATCAAAAGTTTATTATCAGAAATAAAGCCTATTTCTATTAATCAATGTTATGAATGGTTAGAACTTTATTTAGGTAAAAATCATAGTAAAAAAGACTATCAAAAATTATTAGAGTCTATTAGCGGTCTAGTTTACAGTGATGGAGATATTGACATTGAAGAAGCAAAATTATTACACTATTTACAAGATTTAGATCCTCAAAATCAAACACCCCAATCTATTTTTAAAAGTCTTTTGGGTTCAGTCAAAAAGATGTACACTCAAGCAGTAAATAGTTAAAGTATTATTACTCGAGTCATCAGATTAACATAAGCATAATTGATATTCAAAGGTGTTAGTTATTAGGCGTCAGCAATGAATAAATGTTAACTCCTAACAGCGCACCTTAACCGTTAAAATTTTCTTGATTAACAAAATGTTCAAATAAGGAAGATCATTGTTAAACTAAACAATAGGGCTAAAAACGAATATATCTCCACGTCCGTTGTGCAAAATCAGTAACAATCATGAATCTACCTAACCAAGCATATCAATTTTTTATTGATGAAGTTCCTCAATTATTGCCAGAGATAGAACAAGGTTTTACAAATCTTGAACAAACCCATCAAAATAAAGCTCAAGTAAATCAGGTAATTCAAGCCATTCATTCTCTGGAAAAGGGGGCTGCGGGGGTAGGTTTACAAGTAATTAGTAATATTGCCCAAAAACTAGGACACTATACCAAGGGTTTATATCACGAAAATTTAACCATTGACCAAGATTTAGAAGCACTTTTTTTAAAGGGTTACCATTGTTTAGCACAGCCTTTGAGGCAACAGATAGAAAAAGGAAGTTTCGATTCTAACCAAGCCGAAGCCCAAGGGAATGAGGTATGGCAACAATTGGCCGAAAAATTGGGCGATATTAGTTCCAATGATTATTTACCATCCTCCTCAGATATGGTGGCTTCTATGTTTGAATCGGATGTGGGAGATGCCATTAAACATTTACAGGAAATAGTTGATAGTCTTCCTGAAGAAAATCTGACGGAGGAGGTATTATTACAAGCTGAGGTTTTCCTTGGTTTTGGTGAAATGTTTCAGCTGTCTGGGTTTCGTCAAATTGCTGAGGCTACTTCCATGGCGATCGCCCATAACCCTAATCATATCAGAAAAATTACCCATTTACTCATTGAAGATGTAATCCGTGCGCAAGAAGAAGTATTACAGGGCGATCGCACTTACGGGGGTAATCCTTCCATGGAGTTAAGAAAATTATCAGGACAGTTAGATATGGACGATCCACAAGATAGTTTAGAGCAATCCCCCGCTGAAAGTCAAAAAGATGACATTAACCACGGTTTACCCCTCGATGATGATTTAGAAGATGAGGAGGCAGAAACCATTGATTTTAGCGATTTAGCAGAAGAAACCATCAACCAAGAAGAAGAAGCCCTCGATTTTGCATCCCTAGTGGAAGAAGACAATCAAACCCCCGACGAAACCATTGATTTTAGCAATTTAGCAGAAGAAACCATTAGCCAAGAAGAAGAAGCCCTCGATTTTGCATCCTTAGTGGAAGAAGACAATCAAACCTCCGACGAAACCATTGATTTTAGCAATTTAGCCGAAGAAACCATTAGCCAAGAAGAAGCCCTCGATTTTGCATCCTTAGTGGAAGAAGACAATCAAGCCTCCGACGAAACCATTGATTTTAGTAATTTAGCCGAAGAAACCTTCGATTTTGATAACTTTAATCAAGACAATCTTGATTTTAGTCAATTAGTCGAAAATTTAGATACCATTGAGCCAGAAGATAACCAATCCTATCAAGAAAATAACCCCGAAGAATTTGATAGCCTCGAAGATGCCTTTGCCCAATATGCCGAAGAAAATGATCAAGAATTAGCACAGCAAAAGGAATTACAACAACAATCCTATCAATTTTTTATCGAAGAAGTGCCAGAATTAATCGGGCTAATTGACACAGGATTTGAAAAAGTAGTCCAAGAACCTGATAATATCAACGAAATCAATGAAATAGCAAGGGCAGCCCACTCCCTCAAAGGGGGTGCAAGAAGTGCAGGATTAGAAGATATTGGTAACATTGCCCTACGGGTAGAAAAAAGTTTTAAAGCCCTCTTTAATGAAAATATTAACCTTGACGAAGAATTAACCGCCTATATGCGGGATATATACCAACTGTTGCGACAACCTTTGGTTGCCCGATTAGAAAACCAAGAATTTGACGAAAAATTTAACCTTGATTTAGCCAATGAAATGTGGGCCGAATTTGAGGAAAAATATGGAGAGGAGTTAGCCAAGGCAGAAGAATTTTTACCTTCTTCTAGTGATTTAGGCATTGATATTGCTACCTCTATTTTTGAAGTAGATGTGGCCCAGGGTATTAGTGAGGTAGAAAGTGCCATCCAAAGGGATGATGATACTCTCAGAGAAACCCTCACCATGCAGACAGAGGTATTTACAGGATTTGGGGAAATGTTAAATTTACCCGGGTTTGTGGAAATTTGTCAGATTACAGGGGATGTTTTACAACAAAAACCAGAAGAATTAAGGGCGATCGCCCCTATCTTTTTAGATAACATAAAACAAGCCCATCAATTAGTCATGGCAGGAGATAGGGAAACAGGGGGAAGCCCAAACCAAGAATTATTAACCCTTGCAGGTATTCAACCCCAAGAAGACAATACCCCCATTGAAGAATATCAAGAAGCCCCCATCGACATCAACGATCCTAGTTATGGATTCTTTATCGAAGAAGCCCCCGAATTACTCGCTATGATGGAAGAAGGCTTATTGAGTTTAAAAGCAGAGCGCACCACGGCTAAAATCCATAGCATTATGCGCGCCGCCCACTCCATAAAAGGAGGTGCCGCTAGTGTTGGTTTAGAAGCCATCAAAACAATTTCCCATCGCCTAGAAGACATTATTAAAGTGTTTTACGATGAAGCCATTGTCATTGATGATGAATTAGAAACCCTCCTTCTCAACGGTTTTGACTGTCTCCAAGAAGCCCTCATCGAGCAAATGGAAACGGGAGCTTATCAACCCGCCCTGGCCCTAAATAAAGCCCAAGAGGTATGGAAAGCCCTAGAAAATAGATTAGGAGATGCCCTCCATCGCCCCGATGACTTTATCCCCTCCTCGGAAGATTTAGGGGTGGATATAGTACAATCAATGTTTGAAATAGATGTGGCCCAAGAATTAGAGCGATTAAGGGCAGTGTTATCTACCCCCACTTCTCAACCCCTGGCAGGGGAGTTACGGGCCACCCTCGAAGTGTTTTCAGGGTTTGGGGAAATGCTTAACCTGAGCGGTTTTGCCTCCATTGCCCAATGGGGTTTAACCGCCCTAGAAAATAACCCCCATCAGGTGGTTGCCATCATTGAAACGGTGATCGAAGATGCTGATAACGCTCGTGATTTAGTGTTAGGGGGCGATCGCACCACAGGAGGTTCTCCAAGTCAAAAATTAATAGAACTAGCCAATCACAGCCCCACAGATAGCCCAGAAGCAGGAAAAGACACTGACCACCAAGAAGAAATTTTCTACCTTGAAGAAGAAGAAAACGAAACAGACAATATCGAACCAGTATTTAACGATGTTGTGAGGGATAATGAAGAATCAGTTAACTTTAGCCTCGAAGATAAAGAAACCCATACCAACTCCCCTTCCCTCGATGAAGTATTTGGTAATCAAGAAGACGAATTCGCCGTTATCGACTCCTTAACCCCCCCAGAAGATAACGAAGAATTAGACATTGCCTCCCTCGAAGAAATCTTCACCAATGAAATTAGCCCCGAAGAAATCAACCTTCTCTCCAAAGCCTCCCAAATGGCCTTAGAAGAAGATAAAAACACCACCTTACCATCCCTAGAAGAAGTCTTTATCACCCCCGATTTAAGTAACATAGAAGTCCCTCCCGAAGATGACAAGGAAGAAGAATCACCCAGTTTAGAGGATGTTTTTGGGGACAAAATTACCTTTAGTACCATTGAAAATGATAACTCCCAAAGGGATGATGATAACAGTCCGATTCCTAGTATTGAGGAGTTAATCGGTGATGTGGAGCAAAACTCCAAACAAACCATTACCCCCGAATCGTCTATCCCTGTTAGTCAGCAGGAAGAAGAAAATATTCAAACCACAAGCCCCCAAGGTAATATTGACGAACAAATAGAGTCTTTAAAAAATGTTTTTGATAAGTTACCCGGGTTAAAAGAAGAAGCTGATATAAATTTGTTTGCCCGTGGGAAAAATTCTCAACCTAATCTCAAGAAAAAACCTGTAACCCCCCAGACGACTCCCCCCGCCCCTAAACCAAAAAGTAATCTCACCGTAAGGGTAGATTTAGAGCGTTTAGAAAGGATGAATAATCTGATTGGTGAATTATCCATTAACCGTAATGGTTTGTCCCTACAAAATGATAAACTACAAACCTCCGTTAAGGATCTTTTAGAACGTTTTAATCGTTTCCAATCCACCGCTAACGCCCTACGGGAATTGTCTGATAAGATGCTAACCTCCCCCGAAAAATTTAACGTTTCTCAGGGTAATTCTTCTTTTCCCCTCAGTGTCTCGGAAGATGGCAACGTGGATTTAATGGCCGCTTTCGATTCTCTGGAAATGGATCGTTATGATAACCTTTATTATGTGGTACAAGGGTTAATTGAACAGATGATTCAGTTAGAAGAATCGGTGGATGATATTGCCCTTTATGCGGCCCAGTCGGGGCAAACCATGGAAAATCAACGACAAATGCTCAATCGGATGCGAGATGAGTTGATGTGGGCGAGAATGTTACCCTTAGGGGAGGTGTTAAACCGTTTCCCCCGTGTGTTGCGGGATTTGTCGGTAAAGTATAGCAAAAAGGTTAATCTTAAGTTGAGCGGTACAAATGTTTTAGTGGATAAGGCCGCTTTAGAAAAATTATATGATCCTTTGGTACATTTGATCCGTAATGGTTTTGACCACGGCATTGAAACCCCTTCTATTCGTCGTCAAAAGGGTAAATCCGAAACAGGGATAATTGAGGTTAAAGCCTATCATCAGGGTAATCAGACTATTATTGAAGTCAAAGATGATGGTGGTGGTTTAAATCTTGATAAGATTGGTAAGAAGGCTGTAGAACGTGGTATTTTAACCCCTGAACAATTGGCCGTTGCTTCTAAAGAAAATTTACTCGATCTTATTTTTCAACCTGGTTTTTCTACCGCAGCATCGGTTACCGAAATATCTGGCCGTGGAGTAGGTTTGGATATAGTGCGATCGCAACTTAGATCCTTAAAAGGTACAATTTCGGTGGATTCAAACCCCAATGAGGGAACAACCTTCACCCTAAAACTACCCTTAACCCTTACCATTGACAAATTATTAGTTTTATCCGCCGAGTCGCAATTTTATGCCCTACCATCGGACAACATCGAAGAAATTGTAGTCCCAGAATCCCAACAAATTAAAACCTCTGGCAATAAACGCTTCCTTCATTTTGAAAACCGTATCATTCCCATCTACGGCTTAAATGACTTACTCAACTACCGTTGTCATATGCCTGATGTCAGTAGCACCACCCAAGCCCTAGAAGTTTTACCCACCCCCAAGGATTGGGGCAAACCATTACTATTAATCCGTCAAGGGCAAGAATTATTTGCCATCCAAGTGGATAACTTAGTTAGTGAGCAAGAATTAGTAATTAAACCCTTTGGTAGTGCCTTGAGCGCCCCTAGTTACACCTACGGTTGTACAATTTTGGGGGATGGTACATTAATTCCTGTGATTAACAGTGCGATTCTTTTAGAAAATTATTTCCAAGCTACCCAGCCTGGTAGTAGTTTAAATACTCCCCTGTCAAATTATGGAGAATCAGCGCGTAAGCCTTCTTCGGGAGTGTTTAGGGTTACTTCTGTGTTAGTGGTAGATGATAGCGCCGCTATGAGACGTACCCTGGCTTTATCCCTTGAGAAAGCGGGTTATAGGGTATTACAAGCCAAAGATGGTAAGGAAGCCCTTGATCAATTGCAACAAACCTCTAATATTAGTTTAGTAATCTGTGATATTGAAATGCCTAATATGAATGGTTTTGAATTTTTGGGGCAACGTCGCCGTTTTCCTGAGTTAACCAAAATTCCTGTGGCTATGCTTACTTCTCGTAGTAATGAAAAACACCAAAAATTGGCTACCCATTTAGGGGCTGATGCTTATTTTACTAAGCCTTATATTGAACAAAAGTTTTTACAGGCCATTCAAAATTTAGTGGGACAAAATGCTTTAGTTAATTGATAATCAAGATTTAGGGCTAAAAACTAATTATCGATACTCCATACTATCTTTCAATGGTAATGTTAAGAGCCGTCTTATCTTTGATAGAATAATTATTTTCTTTAATTAGTTTTTCTAGTCTTCTAACTCTTTTTTCGGGTAGAGGATGGCTTGATAAAAATGCAATATTAAGATTATTTTTTGCTTCTTCATTTAATCTTTGAAAAAAATCCGTTGCCCCGTTTACATGGTCATAGTATTTATTTAAGAGATTAATTCCAAATAAATCGGCTTTTTGTTCTTGATTTTGACTATATCGGGCATTGACAATTAAGTTGCTTAAATCTGCTCCCGATTGTAATATTTCCGAACCTCCTAAAAAGTAATTAATTACTATCCTAATTAAGATTAAATGACCAATACTCCTGAGGTGATCTCGATTAGCAAAATGTCCTATTTCATGACCTAATATCATCATTAATTCATTTTCCGATTCTACTTCCTTTAGTAAACCTTCATAAATGACTATTTTGTTACCCGGAAGGGCGATCGCATTTACAACATTTTCAGGAACATAAATAATTTCATAATCCCTTTTTACTAAACTATTTTCAGGTAATTTATTCTCTAAATTATCTAATAATTGATTTAATTGTTGATTAGTAATATTAGCTAAATTTTTTCGCTCAAAACTAGGGACAACTAATGAACCGATTCTCTGTTCTACCGAAATAGGAATAAAATTAACAACATTATTAATGACCGCAAATAGACCATATATAATTAAACTAATAACAGTCAAAAATATAATCAAAACAATAATCACTTGTCTATTATTAGTGTCTGAGTTGCGATCGCGTATAGGAGAAGAATAAGGCATAATAAAATATGATCATTGCATGGGTTATGGCATGAAATATAGTTGAATTACACTAAAAAATAAGACTTCTAAATATTATAACCGTTCCCTGTTCCCTGCCTCAACCAGAAATCATACTCAAAATCAGCAATGCCAAAATATTAATTAATCGCTTTTAACAGGGCGAAAAGGATTGAGAAAATTCATCAAAGGAAAAAGATTACGAGACTGTATCCATAACTTTCCATTACCACTAAAACGACATACCAACCCTTCTCCTCCTAATATACCCGTACGCAAACCCTTAAACGATAAACCCCCCATCATCTCCACATTGTAATCTAGGGTATCCTCAAAGGCGACAATATATCCCGTATCCACCACATAACTGCCCCTAACATCCACCTCCAAAATAGCACCATAGGAACTAAACCAAATATCTCCTTGCCCCGTAGCCTTGATCAAAAATAAAGACTCACCACTAAAAAAACCTTTAAAACCCTGAAATTTAGTATCTATTTCCACCCCCGCACCACAGGCAACAAAACCCGATGACTGAATCATTAAACTATTATTTCCCGTTAATAAATAATGGGCAATATCCCCTGGCACACCCGGGGATAAATATAGTTCCCCCGACTTATTTTCAGCGGTAAATCCACTTAAAAACAAGGATTCTCCCCCTAACATCCTGCCAATACTTTTACCTAAACCCCCTTTCATTTTCGATTTCATCTTAATACCAGAATCCATGGCCGCCATCGCTCCTGACTCCACCATCACCATCTGATTAGCCTGTAGAGTTAAAATTAAAAAAGCATAGGCCGGGTTATTTTCAATTCGATAATTAATTTCTGATTTATTTAACATATTTTTATCACATTTTTTATCTTTTTCACTATTACTATTAAATGTCAAAAAAACATTTTTTAATTAATATTTATTACTTATCTAGGAGGTAATTTAGGGCCAATGGTAGTACCAAAACTCTTTGGACTATGGGTTTGACAAAATAGTTTTCCTCGCCCACTAAAACGACAAACTAAACCCTCACCCCCCAAAAAAGAACCTATTAAACTAGAACTAGCTTTAGTAATGCGGAAATCTAAAGTTTTTTCAAAAGCCACAATATTTCCCGTATCAACCACATATTCCCCATCCACATCTATTTCATAGATACCACCAAAAGAAGTAAGAATAATTGGGCCGCTACCGCTTACTTGTAACCAAAAAACAGATTCTCCCGAAAACAATGATTTAAAACCCTGAAAACCCAATTCAATATCTACCCCCGAAGCACAAGCCAAATAAGAGCCTGATTGCACTACCAATTCATTGCCCATCATTTCATAAACCAATATATCTCCCATCAGATGGGGGGCAAGATAAATTTCTCCATTGGGTTGATAGCATCGAAAAACACTAAGAAATAATGATTCCCCTGCCATCATTCTTTTTAAACCCCCTAAAATACCTCCTCCCTTTCCTTGCCTGAGGGTGGTACTAACATTGATAAAATCGCTCATGGCAATCATGCTTCCCGCCTCGGCTAGTAACTCCTCTTGAGCATCGAGGGTTATCTTGGCGATCGCACTGTCGGGCTGTTGTAAAGTTTCAATATTCATAAAAATCTCAAATTAACGAACTTTAGGACGTAAAAAACCAACCAAACCAGAAATACTACGAGATTGAAGATAAATAGTACCCCTTCCCGTAATCCGATTAACAAAACCTTCCCCCGAAGTCATGGAGGAGAGTAGATTTCCCGATAAACCAATATTCATTTTCAAATCACCCTCATAGGCAACCAAATGGCTATTATCCACCACAAAATCGCCACTAACTTCCTTTTGAGTCAAACCACCATAAGAGCCAAATAAAACCTGCCCTTTACCCGTAAATTGCAGTTTAAACAACCCTTCCCCCGCAAACCAACTAGAAAAACCAGCCCAACGCACTCCCATTTTAGCCCCAGGAGTATGGGCAATATAAGCCCCAGGTTGCAAACAAAAAGGTTTTGAACTTAGTTTTTTATGTTCAATGTCGCCAATCATAGCCTGACTTAACACTAGGGTTTGAGGGACATTGGTGTTATTCTGGAAAACATTCACAAACAAAGATTCTCCACCAAAAAACCTACGCATCAGGGCAGGGAAAAAACCACCAGAAAACTCGGTTTTAATAGTTATTCCCCCATCCATACTAACCATTGCTCCTGCCTCGGCGGTAATTTTTTCCCTAGGTTGTAGGGTTACAAAAATAGTGGCAAAGGCGGGGCGATAACGAATACTACATTCCACAAAATTATCACTCTTTTCTAGCTTTAGTAATAAACTTAATTTATTTTCCAGATAGGATATATATTACATTACAAAACTTCGTATAATACAAAAAAGGTTAAATTCGAGGAATGGTAAAACTAAAGCGAGAACCTTGATGTAAGTCTGATTCAACCCTAAAAGAGCCACCGTTGCGATGGACAAATTCTTTACATAACAGTAATCCTAACCCTGTACCTTTTTCCCCTTCCGTACCTAATTTAGTGGCGGTATATTCTATTTCAAATAAACGATTCATTTGCTCTTGAGTCATACCAACCCCTGAATCAGCTACTATCACCCTAACTAGGTTATTATTTTCTAACTCACAGGTAATAGTAATTTTTTCCCCCATGTGGCTAAATTTGATAGCGTTATTCACTAAATTTTGAATCACTGACTCGAGCATAATTAAATCGCCGTAAATATTAATATCGGGGCTAACTTCATTGACTAAAATAATTTTTTTGTGAAAGGCTGTGCCAGAAAGTAACTCTAAAACTTCTTCTACTACTTCACGAAGATTAAGTCTTTTAGGGCGCCAAGATAAATTGCCTGTTTCTAGCATAGACCATTGTAAAAGGTTATCTAATAGTTTTAGGGTAGATTTACCTGTACTATATATGTCTGAGCTGATTTCTTTTATTTGTTCGTCGTCTAAATTATCAACGTCTTTATGGAGAATTTCGGCAAACCCAAGCATGGCATTAAAGGGGGATTTTAAGTCATGGGCAATGATGGAGAAAAAACGGTCTTTTCCTGCGTTAATTTGTCTTAATTCTGTGGAGTAAGTTTGTAGTTTTTTAAATGATAGCCGAAGTTCTAATTGGCTAATGACTTGTTTTGCTAAGATTTTGAGGGCTTTTTCTTGGGCGGCGGTTAAGGTTTTGGGTTTGGTGTCGATGGCGCATAATGTACCTAGGGCGAAACCATTGGGGGTGATAAGGGGCGCTCCTGCATAGAAACGAATGGAGGGATTTTTTAAGACTAAGGGGTTATCGGCGAAACGTTCATCTTTGGTAGCATCTTCAACGATTAAAACTTCTTCTTGTTTTAAAATGGCATGGCTACAGAAAGCAATATCGCGATTAGTTTCCCTGGCTTCTAATCCTACCCTCGATTTAAACCACTGTCTATTTTCATCGATGAGGCTAATAAGGGCGATGGGGGTTTGACAGATGGAGGAGGCTAATTCGGTGAGTTCGTCATAAACTTGCTCGAATTCGGTGTCTAAAATATCGTAGGCAAGAAGGGCATTGATACGCTCTTGTTCGTTGTCGGGTTTTGGGGCGATTTTCATGGTGCAATCATTGTTCAATGATATTCTTTTTTTATTTTAATTTTATTTTTCCCCAGATTTTTATTTATTTTGCATAATGCAATAATCTTCAATTTGTCTATCATGTTAATGGAGGGTAATTGTAATTTTTGTACAATTTCTGAGAATTTTTTTATATAGTGAGGGTAAATATCCATGGCAATGGAAACTTTAGAATTTATTATTTATCCTGATGGTAGGGTAAAAGAAAGGGTTACTGGTATTGTGGGGAAGTCTTGTGAGGAGGTGACTAGGGCGATCGAAGAACAGTTGGGCGTTGTCATTTCTAGCCAAAAAACATCGGATTATTACCAACAAAAAATCGAATCTGAAAATCAAATTCAGAATCAGAATTGGTAAACTTTTATATATAAATCTCATTTTTCCAATTTTTGTTTACTCTATCAAGATAAATTTATGTCACATTTTAGTAGCATCAAGACGCAAATTCGCAATCTAACTTCTCTCAAATCTGCCTTAAATGACCTCAAAATTGATTGGAAGGAGGGCCCTTCTGAGGTTCGTGGTTATCAGGGGCAAACCAGTAAGGCTGATTTGGTCATTGCACAGGAAAACAATTATGATATTGGTTTTAGCTGGAATGGTCAACATTATGAGTTAGTGGCTGATTTACAATACTGGCAACAGCCTTGGACTGTTGATGGGTTTTTACAGCGTGTAACTCAGAATTATGCTTTACATACTGTTTTGACGGAGTCTAGCCAACAGGGGTTTGCTGTGACTGAGCAACAAAAGAATGAGGATGGCTCTATCCGTTTAGTGGTACAGCGTTGGAGTTAGTTTTTTCGTTTTGTGGGTGGGTAATGATTATTGTTACCCACTGTTTTTGATTGGGTGGGGTTTTGGTGATGGGTTGCTGTTATTTTTGATGAGGTTTGTTATGTTTGATGAACAAAATATTCCCGAAACCAGTGGCTTTGAGCCTGAATTGGGAGGGGTTTGGCGTGATAACCCTGAAAGGACTGGTTTTGAACCTGAGTTGGGGGGGAGTGTTCGTCAAAGGGGGGTTTATGTGGATGAGGTGACTTGTATTGGTTGTAAAAATTGCGTTCATGTTGCCCCTAATACTTTTTATATTGAGGATAATTTTGGGCGCTCTAGGGTGTATAACCAAAATGGAGATGAGGAGGATATTATTCAAGAGGCTATGGACACTTGCCCTGTGGATTGTATTCATTGGTTAGATTATACCCAAGTGCGGCAGAAGGAGGAGGAAAGAAAGTATCAGGAGGTACGCCCCCTTGGTTATCCTCAGGTTTTTTATCCTAAAAAGGACAAGAAAAGGAAATAGTTAAGGTGCGCTCGGTGATTAAATGGGCTATGGAACAAATTTGGTATTAATTTAATCCCTAATGGTTGAGATTATACTATGGGCGATCGCCCTTGAAGCCCCCGCAGAACCAATTCTTTCCAATCCATTCTCCCGACAATCAGCTAAATACTGACTATCTTCCATAATTTCCATAATCTCCCTTGCCCCCTGACTAAACATCAAATCTAAATCCCGAAACTCAGTTACCGTACGAATATTAAGCCCTAAATAACGCATTTGAGCCTCGGCAAAACGATAAGTAAATTGAGGGCCTCCACCAATAATTTGTACTACGGGTTTACCTAAACCAACTCCTTGTTCTATGGCAGTTCCAGCCATTCCTAAAATCAAATCACTGCTAATTAAAATCTCGGCAAAACTATTATAAAATAACTCAATAGTAACATTTTGCTCATTAATATTTTTAGTTAAAATTAATTTTTCTGGCTTTTCTTTTAAGGAAATATAATTATTTTTTTTACTTTTTTTAAAATCATTAGAAAAATAAAAATTCCAACCCAAATCTTTGGCAATTTTCGCCACATCACTATAAATAATATCCGTCACCAAAGCCCCACAAAACCGCCATGGCTTTGAAGAAAGATGCACTAACCTTTCACAAACTTGAATTTGTAATTGTAAATTATTCACCGCTTCAGGTACTCTACTACCTGGTAAAAGAGCTATCATAGAAGGGTTTGAGTCGTCATTTAAAGTTTGACTTTGAACATTAAAACCCATCTTATTCGAGTTAATTTTTAACGCATCCATAATCGGATAACCATAACAACTAACCCTCTTAATACCCTGTTTTTGTAAATCTTGAGCCGTGAAATTATCCTTCGTAAAAACCCCTAAACATAAAGAAGAATTTAAGAAAAAACGACTAAATAAAGGTAAGCCCAATTTACCTTCATAATAACTAGAATAAGCAACTAAAAAAATAAAAAACTTTTTTCTAATTAAAAAACAGAATAATAAAGGTACTATATCCCCAATTGCCACAAAAATATCATAGTTTTTTCTGAGTTTAAATAAAGTTAAAATTTGTTTAAAAGTTAATCCCAATAAACCCGCCCATAAATCTTTGACAAAATTACGAGGATTGAGATAAAACATTCCCCCAGAGGGCATAGTTAAAATAGGTGCAACCACATTAAAACCCTTATTAAGATAACTTTTACCCTGCCCCACAATAGGAAAAGTATCAATAATTAAATTAGGATCAATTTTTTTTAAAGCCTCAGCGATTAAACTGCCATTTAAATCTTCCCCATGACCATTACTAATAAATAATACCTTTTTCATAAACAGTATTTAACACCAACTTTTATCAACATCAATCCGCAAAAAATCTTAATCAATAACGACTAAATTATCTCGATGGATAACTGTCTGTGCTCCCTCATAACCAAGTATTTCATAAATTTTTTGAGACTTTTTACCCTTAATTAGCTGTAATTCATTACTACTATAATTAACGATACCCCGTGCCACAGGCAAATTATCAGGGGCATATAAATCCACTGCATCAGCACTATTAAAATCACCCTCAATGGCTAAAATTCCTGCGGATAAAAGGGATTTTCCTTGCTCACAAATAGCCTTAGTTGCCCCATTGTCAAGATATATTTTGCCCTTAGAAACTAAACCATTAATAATCCAACGCTTACGGGCATTTTCTGGACGTGGTTGAGGTTCAAAACGAGTACCGATCGCCCTTCCTGCTAAAATATCAAGGATATTAGTAGGATTCTTACCATTGGTGATAACCGTTGTCACCCCTGCCCCTGTAGCGATACGAGCGGCGGTAATTTTAGTAACCATGCCCCCTGTGCCCCAATTGGTGCCACTATCACCCACATCAATATCTAAATTAGATAACTCATGCCTTGCCACCAAATCAATGGGAGTAGCAGAAGGCACTAAACGAGGGTCAGCAGAATATAGTTTATCAACATCGGTCAATAAAAACAACCAATCAGCATCCACTAAACTAGCCACTAAAGCCGAGAGGGTATCATTATCACCGAATTTTAACTCATCGGTTGCCACGGTATCATTTTCATTTACCACGGGGATTACTCCCAAATCCAATAAAGCCCGAAAAGTGTTACTAGCATTGACGTAACTACTTCTTTCCTTAAAATCATGACGGGTAAGCAAAATTTGGGCGATGGGCTGCCCTAAATTATTAAATAAATCATCATAGATACGGATTAAGCGCCCTTGCCCCACCGCTGCAATAGCTTGTTTTTGATTTAAATTTTGGGGGCGTTTAGAGATGCCTAATCTACCGCAACCAACCCCCACTGCGCCTGAGGAAACTAAAATGATGTTATAACCCTTTTGTCTTAGATTGGTGAGGGTTTCGACGAGGGTAGCAATGGTGGATAGGGCAAGGCTTCCCGTTTCCGGAATTGTTAAACTAGAAGTACCAATTTTAATAACGATGGTTTGACTCATTAAATAACCGAAGTTGGATGCTAAAGTTAGGCATTAGTAACTACACCATAATCCTACACGAATTATCGACTATGTTATTGTCCGATTTATCATTGTTATGGAAAATCATTCGTTTAATGATAAAGTTTTGATTTACCTTATCTGTCAATTTTAGCCATGCCAATTTATTATTATTGGGGTGAAGATGATTTTGCCATGAATCGGGCGATCGCCCTTATAAAAGAAGATAAAATAGACTCAAATTGGGTACAGTTTAACTATGAAAAAATTAACGGTGATAAAGAAGATAACATCAAACAAGCCTTGATGGAAGTTATGACTCCTCCCTTCGGTAATGGCGATCGCCTTGTATGGTTAAATAATACAACCATATGTCAAACCTGTAGCGAAGAATTACTATCAATCCTCAAAAACACCCTACAACAAATCCCAGAAACCAGTCATCTTCTATTCACCAGTCGAAAAAAACCCGATGCCCGAATCAAAAGCACCAAATTAATCAATCAATATACCCAAATCAAAGAATTTTCCCTTATCCCCATCTGGCAAACCGATATTTTAATCAAAAGAGTAGAAGAAACAGCCCAAGAAAAAAATATTAAACTAACTCCCCCCGCCATCCAAACCCTTGCCACCTGTGTCGGTAACGACAGTCGCTTACTATGGCAAGAATTAGACAAACTCGCCCTCTACCAAGGAGACAACCCCCAACCCATCTCCCAAGAAACCGTTAACGCCCTAGTTAACGTCAGTAACCAAAACAGCCTCCAACTAGCCCAAGCAATTCTAAAACAAGACACAGGGAAAGCCCTGCAACTGGCCCAAGAATTAATTAATTTAAATGAACCAGCCCTCCGAATAGTTGCTACCCTAGTAGGACAATTTCGCACTTGGGCTATGGTAAAAACCATCATCGAATCAGGGGAAAAAGACGAAAAAAAAATCGCTACCCAAGCCGATGTTGGCAATCCCAAAAGAATCTATTTCCTCAAAAAAGAAGTCAGTCACATCAGCGCCCAGAAACTACAATCAACCTTACCCATTCTCCTCAACCTAGAATTAAGTTTAAAAAGAGGAGAAATCCCCCTCAATGCCCTACAAAAAGCCATCATTCAATTAACCAATTTATAAGCAAAACCAGCCCCCCAAACAAATATGGTAAAGTTATGTTAAGAAAATTAACCATTAACTTAGCTTTTCTCTATGCTGTATCGTAGATTTGGTAGAACAGAATTACAAATGCCCGTATTTTCCTGTGGAGGAATGCGCTACCAATATAAATGGCAAGATGTACCCCAAAAAGATATACCCCAAGACAATCAAGATAACTTAGAAGCCGTTATCAAACGTAGTATTGAGCTTGGTATTAATCACATCGAAACCGCAAGGGGTTATGGCACATCAGAAATGCAGTTAGGGCGTATTTTACCCCAATTTCCCAGAGAAGATTTAATCATTCAAACCAAGGTATCTCCCCAAAGTGATAGTCGTAAATTTAGGGAAACTTTTGATAAATCCTTAGCATATCTACAACTAGACTATGTGGATTTATTGGGCATCCATGGTATTAATACCCCCGAATTACTGGAAATGACCATAAAAAAAGGGGGTTGTCTTGATGAGGTGCGTAAACTACAGGCAGAAGGAAAAGTCAAATATGTTGGATTTTCTACCCATGGCGACACCCATTTAATCATAGATACCATTAAAACCAACCAGTTTGACTATGTAAATTTACACTGGTATTGGATTAATCAAGAAAATTGGGCAGCCATTGCAGAAGCTAATAAACTAGATATGGGGGTATTTATTATCAGCCCTTCTAATAAGGGTGGTTTATTATATCAACCTTCTCCAAAGTTAAGGGAATTATGTCAACCCCTTAGCCCCATGGTATTTAATAATTTATTTTGTTTATCCCATGCCCCAGTGCATACCCTTAGTTTAGGGGCGGCAAAACCAGAGGATTTTGATGAGCATCTCAACACTTTACCATTATTAGAAAAGGCTAATGTTTTATTACCTCCTATCATTGAAAGATTGGAAAATGAGGCTAAGAAAGTTTTAGGGGAAAAATGGTTAAAGACATGGCGCCGAGGTTTGCCTAGTTATAAGGAAACCCCCGGAAATATTAATATATCTACCATTTTATGGTTACGTAATCTCGCCCTTGCTTATGACATGGTGGAATATGGCAAAATGCGTTATAACCTTTTGGGTAATGGGGGGCATTGGTTTCCCGGGCAAAAGGCTGATAAGTTACAGGGCTTGGATTTAACTTCTTGTTTACAAAAAAGCCCCTATGGTGAGCAAATTCCCCGTCTTCTGGCGGAAGCGGAGTCTTTGTTGGGGGGGCAAGAGGTTAAACGTCTATCTCAAAGTTAAGGTGAAGGGGTAAAGTTTATACCCCCATGGCCTCATAATATCAAGTATCCTCGCAGTTGCCCCACCGTGTAATGAATTATATCAAGTTCGGAAAATTCCTTATAGATAGATTGTATTTCAGCAGTTGCCCCACCGTGTAATAAATTACACGGCTAATGGTAGTTCGTTCAATAAATTGAACTAAAATTAAACTATTATCCCCCATACTCCCCATAACTCTTTTATTTTTCGGCTTGTTGACGAATAATTTTAGTGGCTTCTACCATATTGGTTAGGGCGGGAATAACTTCATTCCAATGACGGGTTTTTAAGCCACAATCGGGATTTACCCAAATTTGTTGTAAGGGTAGATTTTTAATTCCTTCTTCTAATTGTTTTACCATTTGTTGAATCGAAGGCACTACGGGGCTATGAATATCATATACTCCATTGCCGATTTGGTGGTTATATCCTGCGGTGGTTACTTCCTCGAGGGTGCGATTATTGCTACGGCTATTTTCGATAGAGATAACGTCAGCATCCATTTTTTCGATGTCTTTGATAATATCTCCAAATTCAGAATAGCACATATGAGTATGTATCTGTGTTACAGGAAGGGCGATCGCACTGGCTAACCGAAAAGCATCCACTGCCCATGTGAGATAATCAGCCCAGAGAGCGGTTTTTAGGGGTAATCCTTCCCTGAAGGCAGGTTCATCCATTTGAATGATTAACGCCCCAGCCTCTTGTAAATCAGCCACCTCTGCTTGAAGTGCCAAAGCAATTTGGAAGGCTTGATGTTTACGGGAAATATCAGCGCGGGGAAATGACCAATTTAACATGGTAACAGGGCCAGTTAACATCCCCTTAACAGGTTTATCCGTAAGGGCTTGAGCGATTTTAAACTCCCTGATGGTCATGGGTTCGTTTCTTTCCACATCCCCAAAAATAATGGGGGGGCGCACATAACGACTACCGTAACTTTGTACCCAACCCGAGTCGGTGAAAGCAAAACCAGACAACCGTTGTCCAAAGAATTCTACCATGTCGGTGCGCTCAAATTCCCCATGAACTAACACATCTAAGCCAATATCTTCTTGTAATTTAATACATTCAGCGATTTCCTTGTCAATGGCTTCTTGATATTCTTGTAAACTTAATTCTCCTTTTTTATAATTTAGTCGTAACCTTCTCAGCTTCTTGGTTTGAGGAAACGAGCCGATGGTGGTGGTGGGGAAAATTGGTAACTTTATTTGTTGCTTAATTCTTTCTTCATAGGATAAAGTGCGCTGGAAATCTTCCACCGTTAAACCCTTAACCTTTTCTTGCACCCCAGGGCGATGGGGGGCTAAAGCCTTAAATGATTGCCATTTGTCATTCTTTTCTTGCCAAAATTGCCCATTTCCTTCCGTTGAAAGCATTTTTAGCTCAATTAATTTTTGTTGGGCAAAACTAAGGATATTTCTAAGGTGCGCTGGTAAATTAACCTCCCTTTCCACATCCAAAGGCACAAACTGCAAGGAAGCCGAAGGTTGAATACTGATATTAGTAGTAACAGTTTTAACCGTTTCTAAAACATCCTGCACCTGTGCATAATTAACCTGCCACACATTACGCGCATCAACAATACCTACCCCCAAACGTTTATCGCTGGGAAATCCATACTTTTGCAGTAAATCTAAATTATTACCCCTCGTGAAATCGAGACTGATGGCTTCAACGGGTAAATTAATTACCCAACCATAGTTATTACCCAAATCCTCAAAATAAGTCACTAAATTAATGGCTAAACCCACTTGGTTAAAAATTTCATAGGTTTTGATAGTCGCTTCTTTTACCTCTGCGGTTTCATCGGTAACTAAAATAGGCTCATGAATTTGTATTTCTGTGATGCCATAACCCTTTAACTCCTCCAATAAAGATTGATATAAAGGCAATAATTTCTCTACATTTTCTCTCAAACTACCCTCATATCTACTAAGGGCAACGAGGGTTACAGGGCTAATAATAATAGGGTTAGCACTTTTTACTAAAATATTTTGCCCTCGTTTTACTTGATTTAAAAACCCTTGAAAATTATTACAGGGTTGACAATCTGCCTCAATTTCAGGGACAAGGTAATGATAGTTAGTGTCAAACCATTTTGTCATTTCTAAGGCCGGAATACCATCAGCGCCCCGGGCCATGGCAAAATATTGTTGTAAACCAGTAAAAGACTTAAAACGAGAAGGAATTAAACCCAAATAAACAGTCCAGTCTAAGATATGATCATATAAACTCATATCCCCCACGGCAATTAAATCAATCCCCGCATCTATTTGTTTTTGCCAATTCGATTTTTCAATGTCTTCAATGGTGGTATATAGTTCATCAGAACTAATTTTCTTTGCCCAATAGGATTCTAAGGCTTTTTTTACTTCTCTTTTTTCGCCAATGCGAGGGTATCCGAGAGTTAATGTAGTCAATGAATTTGATTTATTTGTCATGGATATTGAGATTATTTATTAAGATAATGAATGGGTGAATTTAACCGCACAAAAATATACAGTTTATCTAATTTTTTGCATCACAAAACTACGCCAATATCGGACATATTTATAAGTAGGAAAAAACATCAATAATTTTCCCACTAACTTTATATCCCTATGGCTATAGGTAAATAGGCAATCCATTAACTATCTTAAAAATGGGGTGTGACGATAATTTTGCCCTGAGTTAAATTAATTCATAGTATCCATTATCGGGGTTTGGGGTAGCGATATGCTTTGTCTATCAATGGTTACGAAGAGACAAAAAGCCGAAGGATGACTATAAAAAAATAACTCTATCTCTTTTTTCCCAAGAGTATAGGAGCAAAAATTGTAAATGTCTAATTAAGATTAGTAATGATTAGTATGAAGGCTCTTATATCCTAAAAAGTACTGAGGGTCATATTCTCAGGGTTAAGAGTGATCTTATTTGTAATATTTTTTCAGTTTACTACTGATAGTCTAACCAAAGGTTATGGTTATGGAACAAAGATATTCTACGTTGTTGTAATACCATCATCTGTGCCTCGCAGATAAATTTAATAACATGGTTAATCATCGGTGGGCATTCTGACTTATGGTAAATTTTACCAATTACAGTTGCGGGACAGCGTTGGATTTGCACCAATCTTTCCCCCTCACGTTCAATAATTTTTTTAAATTATTAAAACCGAATAACTAAAATAATAGCATATTTAATTCTTTTTTTGCAATTAAATTGATACCAAATCCGATTTAGAAAATATATCATTATTCGCCTTGTAATTTATTATGTCAAGTTCGGATAATTCATCATAAATAGATTGTATTTTGGCAGTTGCCCCACCGTGTAATCAATTACACAGCTAACGATAGTTAGTTCAATAAATTGACCTAAGATAATTTAGTTCGGGATAAAATTTATCGTATTCCCAAGCTGTCAGGTTTGATACCAAATCCGATTTAAAAATATATCGTTACTCGCCTTGCAATAAATTACAAGGCTAATAGTTTATCGTTCAATAAATTGAACTAAGGTATATTTTGATCTATGGATTTAGTATAAATTATTATCAACCCTACTCCCCATCACCCTACTTTTACCCTGGGGAAAAAAAACTAACTACCGTGATAGGCAATGATATATAAATCCTTCATATCTTTTATTAAAGGATAACGAGGATTACTGCCTGTACATTGATCATCAAAGGCTTCTTCTGCTAAAGTGACGATCGCCCCTAAAAATTCCTCTTCAGTGCCAGAGTAAACTTCTTTAATGGTGGCAGGAATATTAACCGCCCGTTTGAGATTTTCCACCGCCTCAATGAGTAAGTCAACTTTTTCTTCCTCCGTTTCACCCCCTAAATGGAGATAGTCGGCGATTTGGGCATAACGGTATTTGGCGTTAGGATATTTGTACTGGGAAAAAATAGCCTGTTTAAAAGGGGCATCGGTGGCATTGTAACGAATTACATGGGAAATCATGAGGGCATTAGCCAAACCATGGGCAATATGGAAGCGAGAACCCAATTTGTGAGCCAAAGAATGGCAGATACCAAGGAAGCCGTTAGCGAAGGCCATCCCTGCAATGGTGGCGGCATAGTGGACTTTTTCCCTTGCCTTAACGTCTTTTGCCCCTTCACGGTAGGAGCGAGGGAGATATTCAAAGATCAAACCGATCGCCTTTAGCGCCAAACCACTGGTAAACTCGGTAGAGTAGGCGGAAACATAGGCTTCTAGGGCGTGGGTGAGGGCATCTATCCCCCCAAAAGCTGTTAAACCTTTGGGCATATGCAACACCAATTCGGGGTCAACGATGGCGATATTAGGGGTTAGGGCATAGTCTGCCAAAGGATATTTTACCCCGGTGCGATCGTCCGTTACCACGGCAAAGGGAGTTACTTCCGAACCCGTGCCAGAGGTGGTGGGAATGGCTACCATGATGGCTTTTTCCCCCAAAGGAGGTAGATCATATACCCGTTTGCGAATGTCCATAAAACGGGTGGCAATGCCCTCAAATTCGATGTCAGGATGTTCGTACAACAACCACATGATTTTGGCGGCATCCATGGGCGAACCACCCCCCACAGCAATAATTACATCGGGGTTAAAGCTGTTCATGCGCTCCAAACCACGGTTTACGGTGCTTAAACTCGGATCTGGTTCTACGTCATAGAATATATCAAATTTGATGCCCAACTGTTCCAATACGCTCTCGATTTTATTAGTAATACCCAGATCGTATAAGGGGCGATCGGTTACAATAAAAGCTCGGTGTTTTCCTGCCAAATCTCCCAACGCCACGGGCAAACAACCATACTTAAAATATACCTTCGGCGGTACTCTAAACCAAAGCATATTTTCTCTACGCTCGGTAATGGTTTTCACATTCAGCAGGTGAGATACCCCCACATTACCACTGATGGAGTTACCCCCCCAACTACCACAACCAAGGGTAAGGGAAGGATCGAGACGGAAATTATACAAATCGCCGATCGCACCCATGGACGCAGGGGTATTCACCAATACCCGACTGGTTTCCATCCGTGCCTCAAAATATTCTATATGGTCATGGTCATCTTGGGCGATATAAATTACCGAAGTATGTCCCCTACCGCCAAATTCCACTAACCGAGACGCTTTCGCCGTGCCATCTTCCAAATCTCTGGCTCGATACATGGCAAGGATGGGGGATAATTTTTCATAGGATAAAGGCTCATTAATACCAATGTCCTCCACCTCCGCAATTAATACCTTCGTTTCTGGGGGAATAACAATATTTGCCAACTCAGCAATCCTAATCACCGACTGCCCCACAATATCGGCATTAAGACGACCATCTTTGAGGATAACTTGCCGTAAGTTTTCTGTCTCCTCTGGGGTAGTAAAATAAGCTCCCCTAAACTCAAATTCTTTCTTAAACTCGTCATAAATATCATTTTCCACGATAACCGACTGCTCAGAGGCACAAATCATGCCATTATCAAAGGTTTTACTGAGCATAATCGAAGAAACAGCCATTTTTATATCCGCACTACCCGCCACAAAAGCGGGGGTATTTCCAGCACCCACCCCCAGGGAAGGATGTCCTGAAGAATAAGCGGCCTTCACCATCCCTGGTCCCCCTGTGGCAAGGATTAATTTGATTTCGGGGTGTTGCATCAATGCTTGGGATACTTGTAGGGTAGGCTCTTCGATGCAACCGATAATATCAGGAGGGGCGCCCGCTGCGATCGCAGCTTGTAAGATAATCTGAGTGGCTTCTATGGTACATTTTTTTGCCCGAGGATGGGGAGATAAAATAATTCCATTGCGAGTTTTGAGGGCTAAAAGAGTTTTAAAAACTGCGGTGGAAGTGGGGTTTGTGGTGGGAATAATTCCTGCAATTAATCCTATGGGTTCGGCTACTTTTTCGATGCCATAAAAATCATCTTTTTCAATAACTCCACAGGTTTTTTCATCACGATATTTATTGTAAATAATTTCTGAAGCGAAGTGATTTTTGATTACTTTATCTTCGACTATACCCATCGCTGTTTCTTCACAAGCTATTTTAGCAAGGGGAATACGGGCATCATTGGCAGCGAGGGCGGCTCTTTTAAAAATACGATCTACTTGTTCTTGGCTAAAGGTAGCGTAAATTTTTTGAGCTTTTTTTACTTTGGCAATTAATTCTTCTAATTGTGCTAATTGGTTTTGGTTATCGGTCATGATTTACTCCTTGATAAAGTTACTAAAAAAGAGTTATCAAGTAGCACCTAAATAAAATTGATTAGAGATTTTTAAATAAGTGTTTTATACTTGTCTCTATTTTGATCTTAGATCTGATTTTGGTGGTTGGTCATAAATATAAACTTTCCTTTACAATCGATTTTCTATGGTGTTAGTTAGGAGACAAAATCATCTTCTATGGTCAATGGTTTATGGGGTGAACTACCTACACTGACCTGACGGTAAAGTGTTGGCTTCCTGCCCAGAAACCAGCGTAGTAGTGGATTTCTTACGTCCTCCCTTACTTCGTCTTACAGTTTGGCGACAGGCTTTATCCCCCGTTCCAGAGGTGAGGGGCTTTATAAGCCCCGTCTTTAATATTCGTAGTCCTTCATCTCGGATGTTAATTGCCGCATTTATATCCCTATCATGCCTTGCTTTACACTTTGGACATTCCCAGTGTCTTATGTCCAAAGGCAAACTATCTACTCTATTAAGACACACATGACAAGTTTTAGAACTTGGGAAAAATCTATCTACTTCAATGTAAACTTTTCCTTCCTGCTCTGCTTTATATTTAAGCATCGTGCAAAACATTCCCCAACCTACCTGTTGTATTGATTTAGCTAGGCAATGATTCTGCATCATACCTTTTACGTTTAAATTTTCTAGCACTATAACTTGGTTTTCGTTTACTATCCTACGAGATAGTTTGTGTAGAAAATCCTCACGGCAATTAGTAATTTTTTTATGTACTTTAGCAACTTTTAATCTTGCTTTATTTCGATTATTTGACCCTTTTTGTTTACGGGATAATTGTTGCTGTTTTCTCTTTAAATTAACCTCATGTTTTTTTAGTATTTTTGGGTTATCAAACTTACTCCCATCACTGGTAATAGCAATGTTAGGATTTAATCCCAAATCAATTCCTATAGCTTTACCTTCCGAGCTTACTTCTGGTTTATCTTTACCATCATCAATCAATATAGAGGCGTAGTATTGATTACAACAATTCTTAGTAATAGTTACAGTTTTAATTTTTCCATCAATAGGGCGGTGAATTTTTGCATAAACCAAACCAATTTTAGGAACATTTAGACAGTCGCCTTTAATACTGACATTGCTAGGGTATTGTAAGGATTGCTTTCCATGTTTACTCTTAAAATTAGGATACTTTGCTCTTTTCTCAAAGAAATTATTAAAAGCTACTCCTAGATTTAAACAAACTTGCTGTAAACATTGAGAATAAGTTTCAGACAACCAAGAAGTTTCCTCTTGTTTTTTTAGCTCAGGAATTAATTTTTTAATATCATACCCTGATAACCCTTTCCCAGTTTGCTTATAAGTTTCATTCATTAAATTCAAAAAATGATTCCATAGCCATCTACAAGTACCAAAGGCTTTTGTTAGTGCTAGTTTTTGAGATGAATCTGGATAAATTCTGACTTTAACGACTTTTAACATTACTTTAGAGCAAACGAGATTCAATACAAAAAAAGTTAACACATAATTTAGGGAAATGTCGAATCCTATGGGATGTTTTTTTATTGGGCGATTCATGAGGGGCTGTGTTTGGATTTTACATCCAAACCTTGTAAGCCCCGTCCCACAACTGTTTAATTATTTTTTTGTCGAAAACAAGCTGTGGGGCTTCTCGCCAATTAAGCTAAGATAAGAATTTGATATTAAATTAATTTTGCTTCTAATTGCCGATCGCACTTACGATTTTTTTTGTAAAACTACTTTTGATAATGAATGTTGATGAATTACTAAGGTTATATTCCCAAGGGCAAAGAGAATTTAGCCGTCTGAGTCTTTCGGCTAGTGAAATAATTCAGGTAAATTTAACTCAAATTGAATTAAATCATAGTGATTTGAGTTGGAGTAATTTAAGCTCAACAGATTTAAGTGGTGGTAATCTCAGCCATGCCGACTTGGTAAACGCAAGGATTATTAGCTCTCGTTTTATCGGCGCGAACTTACAACATACGGATTTTAGTTACAGTGACTTAAGTTGGAGCAATTTTAACAGCGCCAATTTAAGCTATGGGGATTTAAGCTATGCCAATTTATCTAATACTTTTTTATCTAATGCTAACCTCACAGGGGCTAACCTCACAGGGGCTAACCTCACAGGGGCTACCCTTACGGGGGTGAATTTAACGGGGGCTAATTTGAGTGAAGCGGATTTGAGCGGTTTAAACTTAATGGAGGCGGATTTTACTAGGGCAGATTTATCGGAGTCTAATTTGACGGGGGCGAATTTGAGTGAAGCTAATTTCAGCCGTGCGGATTTAAGAAAGGCTAATTTAAGTAATTGTATTTTGGAGGGTTTATTTCTCCATCAGGCGAATTTATCTAAGGCAAATTTGAGGGGGGCTAATTTCGCAGGGGCAGTATTACACGGTTTGGGCGGAAAAAGGTTTACTTTATCACCTCTAAGAAAAAAGACGGGGGGTAAGGGGCAAATTATGTTTGTTCATGCTATTTTGAG
>NZ_JADEWC010000023.1 GCF_015207825.1 Cyanobacterium stanieri LEGE 03274 | reverse complement strand
CCCCGAAACCGAAGAAGAAGAATCTTCCCTCGTGGGCTTATCATCTTTCCTTGAAGCCGAAATCGATCAAGAAGAAGATGAACCTGAAGACACCTCCACCCCTAACGATAACCTCTTTTTATATTCCCAAGAAGGAGAAAAACAAGATCGTTTATCCTCCAATTCCTCCCCCATGCTTATACTATTGGTGGTTATAATCTTGTTGGCTATATTTGGCGCTCTTTTTTATCGAGTTTTTAATCAATCCAGAACAAATGAACTACAATTATCCTTGGGTCAATCCCTGATAGAATTACCCGAAGAATTAGCCGTTGATAACCAATCTATCCCCGAGACTTTATCAGCTAACACCGCTTTAGAAGTAGTAAATGGTTGGTTAGATGCCAAAGCCCTTGCCACAGGGCCAGATTATAACTTAGGGGCTTTAGAGAATGTTTTAGCTGATCCTTTTTTATCTATTTGGCGCAGTAATGTTAATAATTTGCGTAGTCAAAATGCCTATCGTCGCTATGAACATGGTGTCACCATCGAGGAGGTGAATCTTAACCCTCAAAATAACTTAGAAGCCAATGTTACTGCTAGGGTGAGGGAAAATTCTCAATACTTTAATAATGGGCAATTAAATAGTCAACAGTCCTATGATTCTAATTTATTAGTGCGATATGACTTGATTAAAATTAATAATCGTTGGTTAATTAGAAATAGTCAAATTATTCCCTAATATGAACAAAATATATTCTTTAGATAAACTTAAATCTATTATTGCTCAAAATCCTAGCCAATGGCGTCCCCTTGTTTTTACCAATGGTTGTTTTGATTTACTCCATGTTGGCCATATTCGTTATCTTCGGGAGGCAAAAGAGCAAGGTAAAACATTGATTGTGGGGGTAAATGGCGATCGCAGCGTAGTCCAAATCAAACCAAAACGGCCTATTATCCCCGAAGCACAAAGGGCAGAGCTTTTAGGGGCGCTCGGTAGCGTTGACGGAGTGGTTATTTTTTATGAAACCACCGCCACCAAAGTTATTGAAACCCTGCAACCAGACATTTATGTTAAAGGAGGGGATTATAACGTTGAAACTTTGCCCGAATCCCCTGCTGTATTCGCCTATGGTGGTAAAATTAAACTAGTTGACATTGAAATACCAACTTCAACCACTAAAATTATCAATAAAATTTTAGATATTAATAAATAAAATATAGCATTAGTGCAGATAGATAATTAAACTTTAGTAAACATGAATGAATTAGGGACTCTCACCGAAAAATTTAATCAGGCATCTGACAAAAATAAACTAAAACTTATTGATGATCTTATCGCCAAAGGGGAAGAAGGATACCAGTTTCTAAGAGAGTTTTTATCTTCATCTCAAGGACATTCTCCTAATCCAGTTTTAGGGAAAATATACCAAACATTAAAAAATAGTGATAACCAAGAAAATATTAATTTTATAGAAGATAAAATCCCCCAAGGAATCGTTCACCCTCAATCATCTTTAAATATAGACTACTCAGAATTACAAGAACTTTTAATCATTAAAGAATATCAAAAAGCCGATGTTTTAACTAGGGTAAAACTCTGTGAAATAGCAGGGGAAAAAGCTACCCAAAGAAAATGGCTTTACTTTACTGAAATCGCTAAATTTCCTATCAATGATTTACATACCATTGACCTATTATGGAATGTTTATTCAGAAGGTAAATTCGGTTATAGTATTCAGCGCAAAATTTGGTTATCCCAAGGAAAAGACTATATCGAACTTTGGGCAAAGTTAAAATGGAAAGATGGTAATAGATGGACAAAGTATCCCCAAGAATTTATCTGGGATTTAAGTGCGCCCCTGGGGCATCTTCCCTTGTCTAATCAACTACGAGGGGTAAGGGAAATTGATGCCTTATTCGCCCATCCCGCTTGGGTAACAGAAAACGCCCTCACCACTACCACCCCATAAATCCATGAATATCGACTTAGAAAAAATTATTGCCCATTTAAATAGTAGTGCTGATTGGATAGGGTTAAGATATATTTTGGAAAAAAATCAAACCCATAATTTTCGAGATGCTCAACCTCAATACCACGGTAAAAGAATAAGTCGAGGGGTAATGGTAGAAGTTTTAGTGGAAGGGCAAATGGGTTATTGTGCCACCAATCGCCTTGATTTTGATAGTATTCAAAGGGCAGTTTATCATGCACAGCAACAGGCAAGGGCTGCTAAACGGTGGGGGATTTTTACTTTTGATAGGGATAAGATTCGTCCTCCTCGTCAGGGGGTTTATCAGTCTTCTCGGGTAAAACCCTTAGACACTTTGACCATTAAAGACATTAATGATTTATTAGTTCAAGTGTGCCATGGGTTGAAGGTATCTTCTTCGGTGGTTAAAACCACTGCATTGGCTATGGTGACTGAAGTTGATCATTATTTTGTCAGTAGTAATGGTGCTAATATTTATCAGCAATTTTCCATGGTATCAACGGATTATAGTGCCGTGGCTATGGATGGTAATATTGTTCAAAAGCGTAGTGATAATGGGATGTTGGCCAGATGTTATCAGGGAGGGGCAGAAATTATTAATCCGGCCCTGATTTTACAACGGGCGCAGGAAATAGGAGAAAGTGCGATCGCCCTTACCCAAGCGCAAGAATGTCCTAATACCAAAACCACCCTAGTATTAGCTCCCGATCAAATGATGTTACAAATCCATGAAAGTGTTGGACACCCCCTCGAATTAGATCGCATCTTGGGAGACGAAAGAAACTACGCAGGAAGTAGTTTTGTCAAATTAGAAGACTTTGGCAACCTTGCCTACGGCTCACCGAAAATGAACATCACCTTCGATCCTACCTATGCAGGAGAACTAGCTAGTTATGGTTTTGATGATACCGGCATAGAAGCCCAAAAGCAATATTTAATTCAAGACGGTATCTTATTAAGGGGATTAGGAAGCCTTGAAAGTCAATCTAGGGCTAAGGTTGAAGGTGTTGCCAACAGTCGAGCTTGTTCATGGAATCGCCCCCCCATTGATCGCATGGCAAACTTAAACCTAGAATCAGGCAATGAAAGTTTTCAGCAGTTAATTAGCACCATAGAACATGGCATTTATATGGAATCTAATCGCTCATGGTCCATTGATGATTATCGTAATAAATTTCAGTTTGGCTGTGAATATGCTCGTCTCATCGAACATGGTCAATTAACTAAAACCCTACGTAATCCTAATTATAGAGGTGTTACCCAACATTTTTGGCACAACCTTACCTCCGTGGGGGACGAATCCACTAAAGACGTTTTCGGCACTCCCATTTGTGGCAAAGGCGAACCCAATCAAATGATTAGAGTCGGACACGCTTCCCCCGTTTGTGTTTTCAATAATATTGAAGTTTTTGGCTCTGTTTAATGGGATTTAACAATCCCTTGATCCATTCAGCGCACCTTAATTATGACAATATATTACAAAAATTCTTTTTTCTTGACTATGGCCGTTTTTCGTGAGATTATTACAATAGTTAATTTTATAATGGAAATCTATCTTTTTGTTACTAAGCGTCAATATTCCCATTATCTTATAGTATATCATGCTTGTGACACCAAAACAAAGAAAAATATTAATTTTTTTTCAACCTAAAAATGAGTTTTCTCCCCCCAAAAACCAGCATACTTAATCACCTTAATATCACCCAAAACCTTAGTTTGACAAGCCAAACGTAAATCCTTCTCAGGGGAATGGGGCCATAAAAAGCGTCTAGCCTTATCTTTCCAGTTAGGGGAATTTACCTCACCGAGTATTTGCACCGCACAAGTACCGCAACTACCAATACCCATACAATTAATATATTTAGCCTTGCCATTGTACAACGGGGCATCATTTTTCAGTAAAACTTGACGTAAATTGTCTCCTACTTGACAATGAATTTTTTTTCCTTGAAATTCAACCATGGGCATAAATAATAACCTCACTATGAGTTGTATATGCTAATTAAACCAGTTTAAATCTAAATAGTTAATTTTGGCATAGGGTTCGAGCGCCTCTAATACCCTACCCCCATAACTACGAAAGCTAACCCGACTATCCAACAAAGCCAAAACCCCTTGATTTTTGCGCACAGATACCGTCAACTGTTGCAAAGTCTTAATACCATCAGGCAGAAGATATAAACGAAACCAGTCTTTTTTTTGACGTTTATAATGATTAACTTGGGCGGCAACCAAGGGATTTTCTAAAGAAGGAATCGGTAAAGTTGCCATAATTAGTAATTGGGGTGGTGGAAATTTATCTTGATATTGATACCAAAAACTAATGCCACATACTAATACCGTATTATTATTAAAGTCTAGTTGATTAAGTTTTACCCTTGAACCAAACTGGGAAGCTAAAATAGAAGTAATTTGGGCTTGTAGTGGCACATCTTCAATGATGATGATAATGGGTTGATGATTTATTTTTGTGCTGGAAATAAGGGCGCTGATTTCCCTAGTAACAGAGTTTTGAAACTCCGGGCTATTAGGGAAGAGGAATTTTTCTGGAAAATATAATTTTAGAATCGCATTGGGGGCATGGGGGGAAAATTTGAGACAGGTATAATTATTTTTATCTATACCTAGTTTATTGGTATAGTCTATGGCTTCTTTTTCTGGGGCAAGATAATTGGCAATGAGGGTAATGAATTTTTTTTGCCAAATTGTTTTAATACTATCATCAAAATTTAGGGGAGATGATTTAATAGTAAATTGTCCTTGCTGACGATTTATTTCTACATAATTAATATATTCTTTTTCTGCTGATAAATTTTCACTTAGCTTCAGTAATTTATGATATAAAACTGAATTTCTCGGTTTTAATTGAAGAATAATATCTTGAATAATGTGTTTCTCTCTTTTATCTAATAAATAACTATTGTATGGATTAGTAGGATGATTAAAGACAGACTTTGTTAATTTTGCCAGTTGAGTTTGCAGGTAAGGCTTACGGTTACCATGATAATTTTGCAATGTAAACCAGTCATAAATATCAATGGAAATAGTCAGATATTCATTAATAAATTGAGGCAACTTTTCCGCTTCTTCAATGATAGTATGTATAGAGTTATCAATTTGATTATTAATAGTTTTTGTTAACCAATCTTGGGGGGTTAATAAAATTAAACTATGATGATTTTTTTGTTGTGGAGAATATTGATTAATAACTAACTTATTGGTAGCTAATTTTTGTTGTAAGAAAGGAATTTTTTGGGTGATTAATTGTTGTTGATTTTCAGGGGTAGTGATAATAATAACCGTTTCATCACACAAAAGAGCAGGGGTAAGATAACTTAAATCATAGGTATGATTATTTACTCCTGTTTGAATTATAGCCGATCGCCCCAACCTTAGTCCACGGGCAACCAGTCTTGCCATGGTAAGATGATGTACCCAATCAGAAGGGCTATGGTAGCGCAAAAAATTGCGTAATTCTGAATGTACTTGGGCTTCTAGCATCTTGTCAGGGAAATGTTATCTCAAAAAATTTATCATTACCCCTTAAATTTTAACGTTGATCGCCCTTGACTGTGAGATGATAGGTAAAGTTATAGTAATAAAAAGTATATAAGGAAAAATTTTTTATGGCTCAAATAGAATTTACTAAAGGCATTATCGAAGAATCAATCCCTGATGTAAAAATAACTCGCTCCCGTGATGGTAGCAACGGCACGGCAACTTTTCGTTTTGAAGAATCTCCCATTTTAGAGGGTGGCAACACCCAAGCAGTAACAGGTATGTATTTAACCGATGAGGAAGGTGAATTAAGCACAAGAGAGGTAAAATGTAAGTTTGTAAATGGTGAGCCTGTAGCCCTTGAAGCTATATATGTCATGAAGTCTGTGGAGGAATGGGATAGATTCATGCGCTTTATGGAGCGTTATGCTGAAGAACATGGGTTAGGATTTAGTAAGTCTTAATTTTATGGGGTGTCAGGTTGCAGGTGATTTTTAAAAAAAGCCCAATTCTACCTAATACCTAACACCTTATAACAGGTTTTAAAGGTTAGGTTTACTATGGTTTATTAAGGATAATATTTTACCCATTGCATTTTTAATTTTATGGTTATTCCCCATCCAGATAAATCTTTTATTATAGTTAATTGTGGCATAATTACTATTAGTGATTCTCGTACTTTTGATGATGATAATAGTGGAAAATTAATCAAGAATAAGTTACTAGAAATTGGACACAATATCACTTTTTATCAAATAATTAAAGATGATTATGATGGTATAAAAACCTTGTTAAATAGCTTGATATTGAAAGAAAATATAGATATATTGATTTTAACAGGGGGAACAGGAATTAGTTTGAGAGACAATACTTTTGAGGTTGTTGATAGTTTATTAGATAAAAATATACCAGGGTTTGGGGAGATTTTCCGTCATCTTTCCTATGGAGAAATCGGTTCACGTGCCATGGTTTCAAGGGCGATCGCAGGTATTTGTAAAAGGAAAATAATTTTTGCTTTACCCGGTTCTAGTAATGCGGTAGAATTAGCAATGGATAAATTAATTTTGCCTGAATTGAATCATTTAATAACTCAACTAGAAATCCGCAATAATTAATGGTTTAGAAAAAAATTGCGGTGTTTTATGATAGATATTGGTAATTAATTTTTTATGCTCATTATTATTACTAACTAACCTTTCTACCCAACCAATTAGTTAATTTAATGGGCAGATTTTTTTTTAGCCAACGCCAAGCCACAACCTTAGCAATAGGTTTAGGTAAACTGATAAATCGTTTGACAATTTTATTAGCCGAAGGATGCTTGATTTTTTTATTAATTAAATTAATCATACCCACATCATAGAGACACTCTATAATTAACTTAATGGTAGCTTCTTCCTTTAGGGCTAGATTTTCAATCAGCAATAATAAATCTTTCATTCTTTGCTCTTGAAAACGTTTTTCTTGGGGGTTAATTTCTTCTATCGCCACAATTTTAACGGTTTTATTCTGGTGAGTTAGCATCCTAAAAGTTTGGGAAAAGTAGATGGGGAATTATAAAAGTTAATTTACACCAAAACAATAATTATATCTAGTCATCAAAAACGGAATTGATATTCGATCGCACTTCTGGTATCATTACCAAAGTCAGTAGAACCACGAATAACAGTACGATCATTAAGACGATAACGAATATTATAACGGGTTGGTTGCTCTCCAGTTAATATAGTGAGTACAGAAAAAGCAAGATTTTCCCTAACATTAAAAGCTAACTCTGCCCCTAAAGCCAAACTAGATACTCGAGTATCGCTGTCAATGATGGGAGTAGGGAAAAGTCGAAACTCCGCCCTATCTAAAATATCATCAAATTGATTTTGAAAACTACCAAATAAAGCTGCCCCTGCGATATTAGCTAAAGTCAATCCCGTATCACCATCAACAAAATTATTGAAAAAACCACCTCCTAAAAGGGCAATAATTTCCGTTTCCTCCCTAGCAGGAATACTGGTTAATTGTAAACTGTCAGTGATGTTATTACTAAAACCATTAACATTTGCCCTTACCCTAATGGTTTCAAGGGTATCAATACTATTTATACCCGATGTATCTCGAATTTCGTTGGCGCCAGTGTTGTCAGCTAACTGATAACGATTAGTTTCGGTTACCGAGGTTTCTAGTTGCATATCAAGGAAAGCATTAAAACCATTTTCTGGGGTAAACCTAGCAATGTTATTGTAATTACGATTAAGTCTTAATCTACTGGTAAATAAATTAACACTACCCCCCGTTAACTCAATTTCCCCTTGGGGTTGTAAATTATTAATATCCCCCCTAAGATTTAAACTACCCCTTGCATTGAGATTCAACACAGGGACTTGGGTAATAGTAATATCATTACCAAAAGTTAAAACTAAATTATCAACGGTAGTATTACTAATTAGAGGATTACTACCTATATCGATATTAGTAGTATTACCATTACTTGAATGATTACCATTATTACCTTGCCCTGCAGAAAGAAAAACATCCCCATCAAACAATGTAATATTACCACCGATGATAGGGGCGATCGCACTGCCACCAATTTCCATATCACCCCTAGCATTACCCTGATAAAGATTAGGAAGACTCAAAGCCAGATTATCAATAGAAGCAGTTAACATATCCCCCTGACTATCCCTCGTAAATAAAGGCAACCCCCCCGTAACCAAAATATTCCCTTGACTAAAATTCCCCGTCAAACTAGGAATAGTAATTTGATCAAAATCAAACAAAATATCCCCATTAATATTAGTAATAGGAGTATCAGGAATAAAAGCCACCTCCATTACTCCATCATTAATAGTTGCTAAACCATCGGCAATAAAATCAGTAATCGTATTTTGTGACTGATTATACTTACCCTGAATATCCAAATCAACGCCACCACTACCCTCCACCAAATTAAACTGATTATTACTAACCACCCTCAACAAACCAAAACCCGACTCCTCAATATTAAGACGAAAACGAAAATCATCACTATCAGGATTATCAGACTGAGGTAAAAAACGAAAAGGAAAACTCCCCAACAACCTAGCCGACTCCTCCTCCCCAGTTAAATTACTCGTTGCCAAGAAATCAAGACGAGAATTACGATAACCTAAATTAGCATTAGTTTCCTCAATAGTTGTGCCATTAATTGTCGCATTAGCAATTTCGACACTACCTGTAGCAATAGGATTGTCTAAATTACCACTAATAACAATATTGCCATTAGTAATGCCCTGTAACTCAAAATTAGGGGGCAGATTAGCAATTAAACCCACATTCTGAATCGGTAAATCCGTTAACAATACCTGCCCTGAAAAACGCTCTTGGCTAAAAGTACCCGATAAAGATATGATAGTCTCATCATCCTGAAAACTAACAGGTAAAAGAGTTAACAAACCATCCTGAAAATTACCCGTTGCTTGAATAGTATCCGCTTGATACTTACCCCAATACCAATCATCTCCACGAAAATCAAAACTGGCATCAATGCCATCCCTCAAGGAAGCAATTATATTTAATTTACCCGTTAACCTTCCTTGTAAATCCTCTAAAGGAGGAATATTTGCTTCTTGTCTTTCCATTTGCGCTTGTTTCGTAGCAGAATTTATTTGTTGCCATTGAAAGAGAGTTTGTTGCAAAGATAAACCATCACTACTAATACTAAATAGGGGTTTCTTTTCCTCCTCTGCAGTGGTTTCTTGGGCAATAATTAACTTATCTGAATTATCTGTATTAATTTCCCCTTCCACCAAAGAATTTTCTGTCAATGTTTTTCGTAAAGCATGGATATTTTTTCCTTCCCTTACCATGGCAGTTTCATCCTCAACTAATAGATTTTCTTCCTCTCCTAAATTAGTAGGATGATTAACCAAAGTATTATCACTTTCTGAAGATGAAATTTCTTTTTCTGTTAAATCATCACTATTTCTTCTTTCAACTTGACTATCAACAGAAGGAGAATGTAACCCATCATCATTATTATCTTTCATCCCATTAACAGCAAAATTATTCCTTTGAGTTTCTATCGGTTGATTATTAACACCATTACCCTCATCCTCTGCCGCTAAATTATGGGTAATGACGGGAATTTCTTTTGTCTGATTCTCTCGACTAATTTTTAATGCTTCATCATCCACTGAATTATCATTCAATAAATATTTACTGCTAGTTTTTATATCTTCTTCCACCTTATCAGTGGGTAAACTGATGGAATTTTGAGAATTTCTTGTTAATACCCGATTACTGTAACCATTGACTTGATTATTATCATTGCTTTGTGTAGAAAGAGGAAGCCTTGCCAAAGAAGAATTTACCCTGATGGATAAACAACTAATCTCATCCCCCGTGGTATATAAATCCTCCGCACCACAATATTCTTTTGGTTGAATACCATCTAATATATCTTCTATCTCAAAAATCCCGACACTGGTTAATAAATTTTGAATATCTCCCTCTTTTAAAGATACTTCTGCTTCTAATTGGGGATTTTCGTCAAAGGGTAATATTTGGGCAAAAAAATCATACTCATTTTGGAGATGATTTAATTTACCATCTTCGACAATAATTTTCCCATCCAGACTTGATACTGTTGCTGTCAATACATCTCCTCGAAATTGATTGATTTGAGGATTATTAACCACTAATGCTGAGGAATTAATATCATAACTATCAAGATTTAAAGCCAGTTGCCCAGAAATATTACCACCTACTGATTCAATTTCAGAAGGAAAAGTAGTTAATAGGGGTTGAGTGAGGGTGGCTAGGGAAAAGTTAGTAAAGTTAATATCGAGAATATCTCTTTCATTGGTGACGGCTGTTAAACTACTTTCTTTTACATTTATATCAATCTCTCTGGGTTGAAAGTTGTTGTCAATATTAAGGGCAAATCTATCATCATTCCCTGTGGTATCTTTTAAATCAAACTCGATGCCATTAATGGTGTTGGCTTCTATATTTCCTGCGAGGGGATTAAAAGACAGATTGGCGATTTCTAAGTTTGCCACTTGAAGATTACCCACAAGTTGAGGATTATCGAGATTACCTTGTAATTTTCCTCGAAAGTCAAATTTACCTCCATAATCGACTAAGGCTAGTTGATTGGGTAAGGGGAGGTTTTGAATGTCAAAGTTAGAAGCAATTAAGTTTAAGTCAAGGTTACTTACTTGTTGATTATCAGTGTCATAGTTAATGATACCGTTGGCGGAAATATCTCCTGTGGTGGCTTGGGAGAGGAGTATTTTTTCTCCATCCCAACCGAAGGCGGTTTTTAGGGGTTGTTGAATTAAGCTGATACCCTGACTAAAATCAAGATTAGCGGCGATCGCAACGGTGCTTAGAGTTATATTATTAGTGTTACCCTGAATAGATAATCTTCCCCTTGTGTCTCCCCTCAACCCTTGCTGAAATTCACTGATATTAAAACCCGTGGTGGCAAGAATAGTATTAAAATTATTATCCCCATCGAGGAAAAGACTTTCTACGGTAACAACCCCTTGGGGTAAAAATATCTCTCCTTCGGCTTGGATTCCCTGATTATCATTAATACTACCTCGAATATTTAGGGCGCTGTTTACTCTTCCGCTATTAATGGGGGTGTCGCTAGTAAAGTTTAGTTGACTGAGGTTAAGATTATCAGCCACCAGTTGAGTTTGCCATCTACCCTGATTGAGTTGGCTATTATTAAGGTTAACTATTCCTTGCGCTAGGGGAAAATTAAGATTTCCTTGTAAAGTAATGGTATCAAGGGAAATATTTTGACTATCGCCCAATAGTTGTAAGTTTCCCTGTAGGGTGGAGTTTCCACAATCAATGGTTTGACAATTGATGAGGTTAATTTGTTTGAGGGGAATGTTAGTCAATGCTATGTCGGCTTGATAGTTTTCTTGGTTATAAAACAGGTTGGAAATGGTGGCTTCTCCTTCACCGATGCCAATGTTGGTAATACCTGTTATCTGACTATTTTCTATCTCTTGCGCAATGCCCGATATTTGATACTCACCGTTAAGCATACCGAGGGGGGGCAAATTTTCGCTTATCTTGATGTCATAAAGGGTAGCTAATGTCTCGGCGCTGATGTTTTCGGTATTAAGACTCACTTGGTAAGGGAATTGCTTTTCTTGGCGAAAGTCAACTAATCCGTTGCCGTTGATTTCTCCGCCGATGGTGGGGGTAAAGGAAAATTCATCGATGGAAAGTCGGCGGTTAAGAATTGTAACTTTTCCTTGACTTTTTGCTAAAGATAGTCTATCTATTTGTAGGTTTTCAGTGGCGGTAATATTGGCGGTGAGTATGGGTTGGGTGATTAACCCTTGAATGTTGATGTCGCCCTCTACTTTGCCTTTGGTTTCCACGGGAATTTTTGGGAGGTTTAAGGAGGCGATCGCCCTTTGCACTTCTACAGGTTTTGTCTTAATATTGATGTTAACCTCAGAAAAATCATCTTCAAGACTACCGAACACATCCCCGTTAATATCTCCTAAATTGGTATTAACCCCAGTCAAGGTAAGACTATTGTTAACAAAATTAATTTTGCCATGGGAATCAGTAAGAGTTTGAGGCACATTGGGAATGGTTAAATTAATCCCCGCTACATCCATATTGCCATCGATATTAACAAACTCTCCCCCTTCAAATTCAAGGTTGATATTCCCCGTCACCTTACCACTATCCACATCAATGGGTAAAGGAGTAAAGTAAGTAATATCATTAGTCAGTAAATTATTACCCCGAATATCCAATAACCAATCATTACTCTTAAGGGGAGTAACCGCCGTCAGGGAAATATTACCTCCCGAAATCACATCTCCTTGTGTGGTAAAAGTCAAATTATCTTCCCCAATGAGAATACTACCTTGATTTACTTTGATATTGAGGGGAGACAAATCACTTACCAAAGACTTCATGGTTAATGAGGCATTTTTTACCCTCACTTCATCCACATCAAAAGAGATGAATCTATCTCTTTTCGGTAAAGGATTTAACTGCAAATCCAACCAACGGGCATCCTCGGATTTTTCTAAATAAACAAGGGGATTGATAATAGTAACTTCAACATTGGCATTTCTTTCCCTGAAAAGTAAAGACTTTAAATTAACTTCCACTGCCTCAGCAATGACATAATCAGTTTGGCTGTCGGTGGTGGGAATCTTACTTTCTCCTACCCTAATACGATTAAAAGATACCGATTCTATGTTACCTAATTCTACAGGTCTTCCTAAATAATTACTGACAGGTTGTTCAATCAGAGGTATTAATCTTTGGGTGAAAAAATACCAACCATAACTTAATCCTCCCCCTACCGATAATAAAGCACCATACAAAAATAGTTTAATATAAAATCCCTGGGGCGATCGCACTGGTTTACCCACAGAAGAATTAGAATTATTATCCAAATTTTCATCGTAGCCACTATCAGAATTCGGAGTCTTATCAGGAAAATCAGTCATAATTAGCTATCAAGACAATAGGGCAAAAGAAGTATAATCCTATTCTAGTCACAATAGCAAAAAACCTAAAAATTGCGTAACTATACCAAATTCTGTTTCCATAATATGTTCATTAGGGCAAGGAATGGGCAATAGGAAATGGGCAATAGTAATAATAGTTTTAATACTATACATTTACTGTAATTCAATAATGTTTCATACTCAAAATCAGCAATGCCCAAAAATCATATTGAACTAAAATTAAAGTTCGGCTAATTAGTTATAATAAATAAAATGGCAAAATATTAAAATCCCATGGCAAAAAAAGTAAGTCTATGGCCTCACCTAGAAAAAGAAACTCTCTATTCTTTATATCGCTCATCATCCGATAAAAGACAAAAAAACCACTATCAAATAATTTGGTTAATAGCATCAGGAAAAACCGTAGCCCAAGTATCGCAAATAACAGGTTACAGTAATAATTGGATTTATCAATTAGTGCGCAAATATAATCAGTCGGGGGTTGATAGTCTGGGGGATAAACGTAAAAATAATGGTGGACATAATTCCTTATTAACAGATTTAGAGCGAAAACAATTACGGGAAGTATTATTGCAACCCTCACCCGATGGAGGTTTGTGGAATGGTAGAAAAGTAGCCGATTGGTTATCGCAGTTAACGGGAAAAAAAATTAGTCGTCATCGAGGCTGGGAAATGTTAAAGTCTTTTTCCCCTGAAAATACCTGCAACCACACAGCAAATAAGTTAGCAAAACCGAATTCTTGAAGATATTTTTGATTCTCAACATATTTTTTTATGACTACTATTTTACGTCCTTGGATTTGTGATGGCACACCTAAAAATGGTTTGAATTATCCCCGCTGTTTAGGTAGTCATGGGGAGGTGGAAAATTTCACTGATATTTGCCCTTTTTGTCTTTTACCTAGGGAGGCTGGAAAATCTGTTTTTACGGGGGTAGATATAACGGCGGTGGGTAAAAATGAGGGGTATAAAAGTCGGGTTTCTCAATCTGAAAATGTTTTTTCTGAGTGGTTTCTTTTACTAAGGGATAAGGGTTTGATGGGAGTTTGGTTATTTTTAATAATGGGCATATTTTTAGGAGTAATTTTAGCTAATTTGTCTAGGATGATTTCCCATGAAGCAGTGGTTACGGTGGAAAAGGGTAATTTTTTGATTAGTTCGTTTTCGGGGGATATGGAGGATTTTTTTAGTCAGGGAGAAAAAATTTTTTTTGAGGTTAATCCTCTGAAGCAAATGGCGGCAGATGCTTTTAGGCAAGGAGATTGGCAAAGTGCGATCGCCCTTTATAATCGATACATAGAGGATAATGGTAATGATTATGAAGCTCAAATTTATAGGCAAAATGCGATCGCCCGTAGTCGTGGAAATCCCATCACTTTAGCAACTACCATCAGAGTAGATAAGGAAAATAACACCGATATACTCTCCCCCCTAGCCCGTTATCAACAGGAATTTAACCAACAAAATCAAGACAAAAATCAAAGACTATTAGAAATAGTAATAGTTAACTATCAAGGGGCTAATATGGACAAATTGAGCCAAAATATTCTTAACACCAATGACATTATCGGCATATTAGATTTACATTTCGATCAAAATAGTTACACTACCCTATCAATCTATGAAAATCAAGGATTAGGGATAATATCCCCCATAAATTTTCAATGGCATCAAACAGAAAATAAACTACAATATATTACCCCAGAAAATAGAGAAAAAGTATATCTAAATATAGTCACAAATACTTTATTAAATTATGCCAATAGCCTCAATTCTTCCCCCAATGTTATCCTATTTTACGACTCCGAAAGTGATTACAGTATCAAGTTTAAATCGTCCATCCTCGAAAATTTACCCCAATGGCAAGGAAATTTGATTATAGACATAGATGTGAGCCAAAATGCTAACCCTGAGCAAATATTACAAACCCTAGGGGGTGCTAACACCATTGTCATGGCCTTAGGGGAAAATAGACTATCTCAAGCCATGGCTATCAGTCGAGAAAATAATTATTTTTTACCTATCCTCGTCAGTGAAGATTTATTTAATAATAATACTTTAATCCAAGGAAAAGAAACCGTAGATCAATGGGTGATGGCTTTACCATGGGGTTATTCCCCCGATGTGTTTGCCAATGAGCAAATCATTCCCCGATGGAGCGAGGATTTAATCTATGATATTTTCAAAGAAACTATAACCGCACCCTGTGAAGGAAATATGTGCGGCCTTGCCATTAATGCCCACAGGGGCAATTTTGAGCAACTATTACAAGAGGGTATTAAACTATCCCACGACTATAACAGGCAAGATAGTTTATTACATATACCCCTAGTGCAAATAGTTCCAGATTTTGAGGGGTTAAGCGACACGGGTTATCGGTTTGAAATTAAAACTATCGATAGTGACCATTAAAACTTAAACTTAGTGTAAATGGGCTTCAATAAACCAGAGACGCATATCAATGGTACGAGAAATTTCGGTGTATAAATCGGAGGTGTCTGCGTCTCCTAATTCATCGGTGATTTCGATGGCTTTTCTCAAATGGGCGCCATACGCTGCATATCTATCGGCTAGGGCTTCTAAATGTTCTTTTCCTTTGACTGCGGTGAGGGGGTATTCTTCTAAGATGGAGTTAGCGGCAGCTACTTTTGCTGTACCAAGGGCTACACAGGCAAGGGCTGTCACCCTTTCGGCTACCATATCCACATAGGCTTCTAATTCCCCTGCCATTTCATCAAAAAAGTTATGGAGTTGATAAAAGTCTTTTCCTTTTACGTTCCAATGGGCTTGTTTTGTTTGGGTTTTGAGATCTAAGGTGGTGGCTAAGGTTTGATTTAGTAGGGTGGCTACCTTGTCACGAACTTCTTCACTTAAATCTAAACGAGTGCTATATAAATGGTTTCCCATATATTTATGATTCTCCTAATAAATTATTGCTATTTCATACGGTGTATAGCTTACAATTCACTATACACCTCTTTTACCTTAACAAACATTTACGAAAAACCGCAAAATTTACAGGTTTCTTTTAGTTTTAAACCATTGTTGTAATAGGGTTTTACAGTCTTTTTCTTTGATTCCTGCGATGACTTCTAAGGCGTGATTGGAGCAGTGGCTATCGGGTAAGTTGATGACGGTGCGCACTGCCCCTGTTTTGTAGTCATCTACCCCATAAACGAGGGTGGATATGCGACTGTGGATTATGGCTCCTGTACACATGGGACATGGTTCAAGGGTTACGTAGAGGGTGCATCCGTCTAGTCGCCAATTTTTTTTAATTTGGGATGCTTGATTAATGGCTAAGATTTCGGCGTGCGCTGTGGCATCTTGCTTTTTTTCTTTACGGTTATGGGCGATCGCAATTAATTGATTATTTTCATCTACGATAATTGCCCCAACGGGTATTTCTCCTTGTTGCCCCGCTTCTTGGGCTTGTTCATAGGCTCTACTCATCCATTGTAAATGTTTTTGATAAATGGAATCAAACATCAACTAAAATTCCCAAAGCTATTAATAATTAATAGTAAAGGCTTTAAACCCAAGTTTTTTGGTATTATTTAGGATAAAACAATCTATAGTAATTAATTTTATGTTAACTAAAGCTACCACTAGACACGTTAGAATTTATTCAGCCGAAGTACAAAATAACGAGCTAGTACCTTCTAATAACGTTTTAACCTTAGATGTTGATCCTGATAATGAATTTAACTGGGATGAAGTTACTTTACAAAAAATATATCGTAAATTTGATGATCTAGTGGAAAGTTATAGCGGTGAAGATTTAACAGATTATAACCTTCGTCGTATTGGCTCTGATTTAGAGCATTTAATTCGTGATTTATTAAGCAAAGGAGAAATTAGTTATAACCTTAACGCTAGAGTACTTAACTATAGCATGGGTTTACCCCGTGTGGATGCCCCTGAGGCAGACGGAAAATATCAATTATCTTAAATCATCCCAAAAGTCTTTAATATTATGGATTTGCCACAAAAAGTGAAAGAATAAATATTTAATAAAAAAGAAGGCAAATAGTTTGCCTCCTTCCCAAATAAAACAAGGGGCTTATTACCCCTTGCCCAACGCCCGAGGGCGTTAACATCAATTATTTGATAGATACTTTCGCACCAGCTTCTTCTAACTGTTTCTTGATAGCTTCAGCGTCTTCTTTGCTAGTACCTTCTTTAATAGCTTTAGGAGCAGATTCTACTAACTCTTTGCTTTCTTTTAAGCCCAAGCCAGTGATACCACGAACGACTTTAAGAACAGCCATTTTAGCATCGCCGAAACTTTCGAGAACAACATCGAATTCAGTTTTTTCTTCAGCTTCTTCACCAGCTGCTGCAGCGGGAGCGGCCATCATCATTCCACCAACGGGAGCGGCGGCACTTACGCCAAATACTTCTTCGATTTGTTTAACTAATTCGGAAGCCTCTAAAAGACTTAGGGTTTTTAATTCTTCAACAATATTTGCTACTTTATCAGACATGATTAGATTTGATCTCCTATTTTATTTTAATTAGAAAAAATACAGTCAAAAGTATATAACTTAGGCTGCGTCTTCTTGTTGGGATTTAACGGCATCCACCGCACGAGCCAAGGAGCTAGGAACTTCGTTAATGCTACGGGCGATTTTCGCAGTGATAGCATTGATAGAACCAGCAATCTGGCCGATAAGCTCTTCTTTGGTGGGTAAGTCAGCTAGGGCTTTTACTTCTTCTTTGGTAAGGGCTTTGCCTTCCATTACACCGCCACGACACTCGCTTTTTTTGCGATCTTTGAGGAATGCTTGGTAGGCTTTTACTGTACCGCCGAGGTTTTCTGCGTCTGCTAAAACAAAAGCGGAAGAACCGCTGAGAAATTGACTCATGGGTTCCCAAGTTGCGTCTCCTTCGATGGCTTTACCCATTAAAGTGTTTTTGGTCACTTTACAAGTACCGCCTTTTTCTCTTAGGCGATTACGCAAATCGCTAATTTCAGCAACACTAAGCCCTTGATAATCGATGACTAATGCTAGTTGAGATTCAGCGAGTAAACCTTTAAGATCGGCTACTTCTTTCTTTTTGCTTTCAAGGGATTTAGATATTGTTCTCACCTCCTGAGGTGTTTAATTTTTGTGGTTTGGACAGTGGTTGAGTTTTATTCAATCATTGCCATGAACCGACTTAAAAATAAAAAACCCTTACTATTTCTAGCCGGGTTTTTGGTTGATGATTTATAAGATAATTTTTAATATAGTTGGTTTGATTCTAGGGAAAGAATCTTACCTTTTATAAGTATCTGCATCAACCTAGGCAGGAATTTTTTAAGCATTATTGCTCCTGCTGTCTTCGGCTTGAGCCAAATTAATATATTGTTTTGACTTTCCAACCTATTATGATAACGAATATTATATTTTAAGTCAATAGAAGTGGGGTTATTTTTGGGGTGGACATTGTAGCATGAGTTCGATCGCCCTTTGCAGTTGATTAAGTTGTAGGGGTTTACTAAGAAAATCGTTCATGCCAACGGATTGGCATTGTTGTTGATCTTCGGTGAGGGCGTTGGCGGTGAGGGCGATAATGTAGGGTTGGGGGCGATTCATGGTTCTAATTTCTTGGGTTGCTTCAATGCCGCCCATGTGGGGCATTTGTAAGTCCATAAGGATAAGGTCATAATTTTTTTGGGCGACTTTTTCCAATACCTCTAAACCATTAAGGGCAATATCGGCTTTGTAGCCCATTTTTTTGAGCATGAGTAGGGCTACTTTTTGATTTACCCGATCATCTTCGGCGAGGAGAATTTTGAGCTTGGAAGAGCTTTTTTGGGGGTTGGTAATATTTTTCGGGGGGCTAGATGGATGGCCGATGGAGGGTTGGCGATGGATGGGAAGGTTAAGGGTAAAATAAAAGGTTGAGCCGGGGTGGTTGGTGAGGGGCATAGTCCAATATTCGGGGGGGTTGCCACCGATTTTGTTCTGACTTTCTACCCATATTGTTCCCCCCATCAGCTCAATTAAACTTTTACAAATGGCTAATCCTAACCCTGTACCGCCATATTTACGGCTAATGGATGTGTCGGCTTGGGTAAAAGGGGTAAAAAGGGATAAGATGCGATCGCCCTTAATTCCGATGCCACTATCTTCGATGGAGACAATTAAAGATTGATTTAAACCATCAGAAGAACAACCATGGAGGTAAATTTTAATTTTAATAAAACCCTCGGCGGTAAACTTAAAAGCATTACTAATCAAATTTAAAAAAACCTGACGAAGACGAGAACTATCCCCCACCATTTGCGGAATCACGGAATCATCTATGTGATATTTAAGATTAATGTTTTTTTGTCTCACCTGTTTACTAAAAAGTAAAACGAGGGATTTGACCAACTCAAGCAAGGAGAAAGGCTCTTGTATTAACTCTAACTTACCCGATTCAATTTTAGAAAAATCGAGAATATCATTAATAATAGTCAACAATACCTTACCACTTTCCTCAATGGTATTAACTAAATCTCTCTGCTCAGGAGAAAGAGGAGAAAGCGCCAAAAGTTGAGCCACCCCAATCACCCCATTCATAGGGGTACGAATTTCATGGCTCATGTTTGCTAAAAAACTACTTTTTGCCCGGGTGGCGGCTTCGGCATCATCTTTGGCTTGGGCAAGGGCCAGGGCGATTTGTTTTGCTTCGGTAATATCCCTTGACACTCCAACTATCATCACCACGTTTCCTTGCTCGTCAAAAATGGGAGATTTAATGGTAGAAAAAGAACGCTCTACCCCATCATAACGGATGGATTTTTCTTCAATGATTAAAGATTGTTTGGTATCAATAACCAGTTGATTATCTTTGATATATTGGGCGGTATATTGAGGATTATTATGGGGTGAATCAATAATTCCTTTTAACTGCTCTAAACTCATATTGTAGAAATCTCGAAAGGCTTTATTTCCCCAGATAAGTTCCCCACGGGTATTTTTTGCCAAAATGATGTCGGAGGTGGAGTCAAGAATTTGATGATATGTTTGTTCACTTTTTTTCAGTGCTTCTTCGGCCTGTTTGCGATCGCTTATATCATGGATATAACCGTACCATGTGGTACTACCATCCATGTTTTTTTGAGGGGTTGCATTACCTAATACCCAGATGGTTTCTCTCTCTAGGGGACAAATTCTATACTCAAAAATCCAAATAGTCATGGCGGCGGCTGATTCGATAATGGAGTCAAGCAATGGATTTCGGTCCTCAGGATGCACCAAGTCAAAAAGGGCATCGGCACTTTCATATACATCCTCAGGTTGCAAACCAAATAAATCGGTAATGCCTCGGCTCATATAAGGATAATGGGAAGTGCCGTCGGGTTTGAGTACGTATTGATAAATCATGCCTGGGATGTTGGCGGCAATTTTTTCGAGACGGTTTTGGGAGTTCACTTGCTCTGTAATGTCGATGATTACCCCTGTCCATACGGTATCGCCATTGTTTCTTTTTTCGGGGCGATCGTGGGCTTGTAACCATTTTAGTTTACCGCTGGGAGTAATAACCCTAAACTCAAAAACCATCGGTTCTAAGTTTTTTAGGGAATAGGATGTAGCTTCTTCAAATCTGGGAATATCGTCGGGGTGAAATACTTGGGTAAAATTATTAATATCCTCTAACAATTCATGGGGAGATAGTTCCAAAATATCTGTTACTGCCTGACTGACATATTCAAAATATTGATGATCATCAACCGATTGCACATAAACATAAATAATGCCGGGGCAAGAGAGGGCTAGTTGATGAAATTTTTCTTGGGTGTCTCGGAGGGCAATTTCTGTTTCTTTGAGTTTGGTAATATTCCTACCGAGGGAATGGATTTCAATCAGTGTGCCTGTTTCGTCAAAAAATCCTTGGTTTAACCATTGTGTCCAAATAATATCACCGTTACTAATAATATTTCGATTTTCTATGTAAAATTCTGGATTTTCGGGGGACATTTTTAATACTAAGTTCATCACCTGATTCATGTCTTCAGGGAAGACGACTTCTGACCATTTTTTACCGATGGTTTCTTGGGGGGTAAGGTTTAAGGTGTGGGAAAAGGAGTTGTTTCCAAAAATGATGATACAGTCTGGATTGGTGTTGGGCTGAATAAGTTGAGATCTAATAACGAAGTCGGTTTGTTGTTCTACTAATTGCCGATAACGGGTTTCGTTGTGGCTCATGGTTTGTTGAATCTGACTTGCCATGGCAAAAAAAGATTGGCATAGTGTCCTGATTTCGGCAATGTTGGTATAGTTTTTGGCGGGGTATTTAATTTTGTTTTCTGTGGCAAAGTTTTTGTTGGCGTTTAGTAATTGTGATAGGGGTTTACTAATTTTTTTAGCGGTGAGAATACTCAGATAAGTGGCGGTGATGAGGGTAAATAAGGAAATTAGGATGGTGGTATTTAGGTTATTCTGAATTTCCCTGGTAAATTCTTGGGTGGGAACAATGGTAAGGATAGCTAGGTTTAGGCCATAGTCATCTTGGTAGGGGGTTATTTTGAGGAAAACCTCGGAATTATACAAAAAAAGCTGTTCTGGAAGGGTGGTAAGGTTATATCCTATGGGTACAGATTGATCTATTAATTTTAGGGCTGAATCTACTAGGGGATCTTCTATTTCTGAGGGTAAGATTCTTTGGGCTAATCCTTGGGAGTTAAGTTTAAATGGTTTTTGGTCATGGGAGGTGGCAATTAATAAGCCTGAGGAATCGAGAATAATTATTTTCCCTGTTTCACCTATTTTTATTTGCTTAAGAACTTCACTAATTTTGGAGAGGCTTAAATCTACGGATACTACCCCTGTAATTTGGTTGTTATTGTCAAGGATAGGGGCGCTGGCACTTAAATATAAGTCGGCGGGATTTTCTGCCCAATGATAGAGGTTAGTCCATACGGGTTTTTTCTGGGATTGGGCTTCGGTAAACCATGGTTGGGTGTGAATATTGGTGATGTCTTCTGCGATATATTCGTCGGTAATATTGCCTTGGTTGTCTGTGTTGTATCGATAGATGGTGTTGTTTTCGGGGGAGCGAATGATACTAATTTCGTTGTCTATTTTTCCATGACCGGCTCCTACAAATTCTTGGTTGGTGTTTCCGTAGCTAAAGTAAATGAAGTCGTGGGTTTGTAGTTGTTGCCAGAAGTATTTGCCTAGTTGTTCGAGGTTGTTGGGCTCGAGAAGTCCTGAGTTAATTAATCTTTGGTTGAGTTGGTTTATTTCTTGGGCTTGTTGCAGGTATTGATCTAGGGTGTTGGTTACTTTTTCGGCGGTTTTGGTCATTAGTTGGTTACTGAGGTTGTTAACGCTCCTTTGTCCGCTACGATAGGATACGTAACTGATGATGCTTACTACCCCAATGATTTGACACACAAAGGGAATTATAATTATCCTTCTTAGGGGGATTGGTTGACCTTTTTTTTTCCTTTGTAAACGGTTAAGGGGCGATCGCATCTTAGGAGGTTACATTGCAAAGTATTTTTTTCCCATTGTATAGTGGGGAAATAAGAAATATAAATTATTAATAAGAAAAAGCAAACATTTTTAATGAAGTTTAAAGGTATAACATAGTAAAAATTAAAGAATACTATATCTAAAATGATTTATCCCCCTAATAAAGATAACCTTACAATGATCGAACAAATAAAGGAAAATTTTAATAAAAAAAAGGTTGGCAACTTTTTAGCTATAGGGGGAATTTGTGCCATTCTCTATCTAACCATAGTGTACTGTTTAACATCTGGGTTAGGGGTAAATTATTTAGCTTCAACCATATTAGCCATTATTTTTGTCAATTTTGTTAGTTTTTATTTGAACAAAAAATTAACTTTTAAAACTAGAAATAAATTATTTTGGCGAGAATTATGGAAGTTTTATAGTGTCATGGCTTCTAGTCATTTTCTAAATATAATGGGTGTTTTTATTTTGGTGGATATAATTAAACTAAATTATCTTTTAGCCAATATTTTTTGTACGGCAACTTTAACTCCTGTTAATTATATTTTTCACCACCGTTGGAGTTTTAATAAGAAGAAGAAAAAAAAACCTCGCTCTCCAATGAGATAATAAGATTTGAGCAAAGTATATAATCAATTGGGCGTTGCTGATTTTAGGTATGATTTCTGGTTGAGGAAGGGAACAGGGAATAGGGAACGGTTCTAATATTTAGAAGTCTTAGTCTTTAGTGTGATTCAACTATATTTCATAGCATAATTAAGTAATGCAATTAATTGTACATTTAAATTAATTATCAATTATTTATTAAAAATTTATGTTAGCTAAAAGAATTTTACCTTGTTTAGATGTCAACGCAGGAAGGGTGGTAAAAGGAGTTAATTTTGTTGATTTAAAGGATGCGGGTGATCCTGTGGAGTTAGCAAAAGTTTATAATGATGCGGGGGCTGATGAGTTAGTTTTTTTAGATATTACCGCCACCCATGAAGGTAGAGACACGATTATTGATGTGGTTTATCGTACCGCCGAACAGGTTTTTATTCCTCTGACGGTGGGGGGAGGTATTAAAACCTTAGAAAATGTTAAAGATTTGTTACGGGCTGGGGCTGATAAAATAAGTATTAATTCGACGGCAGTTAAAGATCCTGATTTTATTAACCGTGCTAGCGATCGCTTTGGCTCTCAATGTATTGTGGTGGCCATTGATGCTAGACGTAGGAAAGATATAAATAATCCTGGTTGGGATGTCTATGTACGTGGGGGCAGAGAAAATACGGGCATAGATGCCCTCTGGTGGGCGCAAGAAGTGGCAAAAAGGGGCGCTGGGGAGTTGTTGGTTACGAGTATGGACGCTGATGGTACTCAGGCAGGTTATGATTTGGAGTTGACAAGGGCGATCGCCCACAGGGTAGAAATTCCCGTAATCGCCTCAGGGGGTGCAGGAAATACCCATCATATCTATGAAGCCTTCCAAGAGGGTAAAGCCGAAGCCGCTCTTTTAGCCTCCCTGTTACACTATGGACAACTTACCGTAGGGGAAATAAAAGACTATCTCAAAGCCAAAAAAATTCCTGTCAGACACTAGATAGTCCTGAATTCGGGATAACATTTATAGTCTTGTCAAGGCGTAAATAATAGACAATTAATAAACTCGAACCTGCAACCAAAAGCTTTTACGGACGTAGCATGATACCTCCTCTACCATACTGAAAACTATTATCCCCCCTACCCCTCATCTCCCATACTCCCCATCTTAGGTTAATTAATATGCCCCAAGGAGGCTAATGTTAAGACATACTTAAGATACTTAACGAAAATTAATATTTCTCAAGAAAATGTATTAGAATATATAAAACATTACATTATTAAGGAATGTTAATACCTATTCTCATTTTTGACGTTGCATTGGTGGCGTGGTCACTCCATCTGATGCAACAAGCCTTTAACCAAAGAGAATTTTCTCTGATGTTGGCGGGTAGCCTTGTGGCGCTATCAGCAGCCGCCATGTTAGTGGTTTACTTCCTTGCCAATAATTGTATTACTTATCTGACTCAACCTATGACTATGGGTTAAAAAAATCGTCACAACCTTTCCTTCAATACAGATACTTTAACCATATCTCTAACTCAAGTTATCCCTTCATCCTCTAAGATACGAATAGTTAACAACAAACACACACAACGCACAGAGACTGCTAGACTAGCATCAGATAAATTGCTTATTTTGTTGATATTAAATGAGGAGATGAGTTAAGATGTTTGCTCAAATGTACCCCCGCTTAATTAATCGTGTCGGGGAATTTAATCCCCAGTTGTTTCGGGAAATAAAAGGTAGATTACAGCCACGCAATATAATGATAGTGTCCGCCTTATCTATAGTGGGACAAATATTATTATTTATTTACTTTGAAGGGTTGTTACCTAGCTATGAAGGAGTTTATAACCGCTATTGCACTGGGGAAGGTTATGATACTTATTCTAGGGGCGCTCAATTGTGCATTGCAGATATGTTAGGCAATATCCAAACCATCAGAGAAGTATGGTGGCTAGATATGTTTGTCACCATGAGTATTATGGGTATTTTTATCCTTTTGTTGGGGGGCAGTTATATGCTCGTTGCCGACTTAACGAAGGAAGAAAGGAAAGGTACTTTTAATTTTATTCGTCTTAGCCCTCAGTCAGCAAGTGATATTTTTCTGGGTAAAATTTTGGGTGTACCTATATTGCTATATCTATTTGGTATTTTAGCTATTCCTTTACATATTTGGTCTGGGTTGTCGGCTAATGTTAGTTTCCCTTTGATGGTAATGTTTTACTTAATTTTGGGGGCTAGTTGTTTATTTTTCTATGGTATGAGTTTACTTTTTAGTTTAGTAACTCAAGGATGGGGAAATTTTCAAGCACCTTTAGCTTCGACGTTTATTTTCTTTTTCTTATTCTCTGTGATGGGAATTACTTTAGAATCTAATGCCCCTGCTTATACGGAAACTTCTGTAGATTGGTTTTTATTGTTTTATCCAGGTACATTTTTAGCTTATCTTGTTAAATCAACTTATCTTTCTCAAACCACTTTGGGTTATTTATCTGGTGATGCTTTAACCAATTTACGTTGGTATGGTCAAGGTTTGTGGCAAAATGGTTTGGCAGGGGGATTTTTAATTTTATTCAATTACGGGGTTTGGACTTTTTGGTTATATCAGGGTTTAAAACGTCGTTTTGCTAATCCTTTGGCGACGGTAATTAGTAAGTCTCAAAGTTATCTTCTTTCTTTTTGTTTTATTGTTATTAATTTAGGCTTTGCACTGCAAACTTTTAGCCCATATACTGATTATTCTGTTACGATTCAGGTAGTACAAGTTCTCAATCTCATTTTGTTTTTACTTTTGATTGCGGGGTTAACTCCATCTCGTCAAAGTTTGAGGGATTGGGCTAGATTTCGTCATGAAAATTCTCGGGAAAATAGGGTTTTATGGAGGGATTTAGCCTTTAGCGAAAAAAGTCCTCCCGTAATGGCGATCGCCCTTAACCTATTAATAGTTAACTTGTATAGCATACCCTCACTATTTTTCTTTCCCGATACTAACCCCTTAGAATTTATTATAGCCATAGCATTGGGAGCATTTTCCATTTTGGTTTATGCCTCCGTGGCACAACTTTTGATGACACTAAAAACTGATAAAAGAGGATTAATTACTAGCATTACAGTAATTACCCTTAATATATCCCCATTATTTGGGTATGCTTTTTTGAATGATTGGACTAAAAATATAGATAATCCAATCCTAATACAACAAATATTAGCTAACCTAAGCCCCTTACCCATTACCCTTACTACCTATGAAAGTTTAAGCGCTATTTTGATTTCCCTTAGCCTTCAAATGGTAACCATTGTGGCTTTTAATTTAAAAATGACTAAAACTTTAGCCATCGCTGGAATGTCTGAAACTAAACGTTTGATGATGACGGAGAAATAGTCAATAATATCAAGTCCCCTTGATCACTTACAAGTTAGTAATAACTTATATGAAATCTAAAAAAAATGCTATAAATATAACTCGGCTAGGATGTCATTTTAGAGGCTTTATTTGTCGCAAACATTTAAGTATTTCATATTAGTTCAATTTATTGAACGAACCACCGTTAGCCGTGTAATTCATTACACGGTGGGGCGATTGACATTTATAACTAATTTGCCGAACTTGATATAACTCAAATTCCCCCCGAATTTACACAGGGGGATTAATTTTTAAATTTTCCCATGGGGGCAGGGAGACATCAAAATTAGAAAGGAGTACCAGGAATATTAACCCCACGATTTCTGAGAATCTGTCCCGTTTCAGCGCTGGGGGTGTATTGGTAACCCATGCCACTGTAACCCTCGGAGTCATTTAAAATTTGGGGTGTTAACATAACAATAACCTCCGATCTGGTTTTGTCAGTGAAGGTAGAACGGAATAGACTACCAATGAGGGGTAAATCACCAAGAATAGGAATCTTAGAAACCTGTACCCTTTCCGCATCCTGAATGATACCCGAAAGAATAAGGGTTTGACCATCCCTGATACGAATTAAACCAGAAGAAATACTTCGTCTGAGTAAAGGAGTAATGACGTTACTAGCACCGCCACCACTATCAAACACTTGAGGACTACCAGGGGCGCTGATTTCAGGATTAACAATTAAGTTAATAAAACCATTATCATCAATACCTTCTACTTCCACTGTTAAATTAAGTCCCGCAGGTTCGATTACAGGGGTAACAGTTCTCACACCACTTTCAGGATCAATTTCCGTTAATACGCTGGTGACAACATTTTCCACCAAAGAAACACTTCCCGTTTGTCTTTCCTGTACGACTAAAGTGGGATCAGTCAAAATTTTGGCATTTCCAGAGCTAATGCTAGAACGAATCTGGGCAAGGAAGGCTTGGGGAAGGTTAAAGTTTCTTCCGGGAATACTTCTGGCGGCAACCCCAGGTTGAGCGGGGTTAAAATCTGTTTCAAAGGGAGAAATGCGCCCAGTGCGAGGAGTTCCAATGGGTAAACCTTGGAGGGTGCGGACTACGTTACGACTAATATTATCAGTTATATTTGTAGTGTCATTACTAAGATTTGACTCGGTAATAGTTCTAGCAAGGTTGTTGACCAAGGCTCGTTGCAAATCTTCTGCTTGATCTCGAGAAAAAGCGGTATTATTGCCAAATTGACCCAAAGTACGGTTAATAGTATCTTGGAAAGTTCGGTTTAGGTCATCATTATTAGTTGATTCTAATTCATTTTCTAGGGACTGTGTTAATTCTTGGGCTAAATCTCTAGTAAATCCCTCGGTAATGATGATTGACTCATCAAAAGCTGGTATTAAGTTACCATCAGGCCCTACACGGAAATCCTCTGAACCGACATTCTGATCTCTTGTTCCAAAGTTAATTACCCCTGTGCCGCCATTTTGCACAATTCCTGTGTTGTCAATTCCAAAGGAGAAACTGGTTCCGAAGCTAGAGCCTTGATCTAGTTGTACATCTACAATACGTAAATTTACCGCTACTTGGCGCAGACGGGTATCGGCTTGAACAATTAAATTGGTAGCTACTCTTATTTGTTCTGGAGTACCTGTGAGGGTAATGGAGTTGGTTCTTTCATCGGCAGTGACGTTTAATCTTCTTAGGGGTAGAGGGGTTCTGAAATTTTGTTCATTATCAGCGGTAAGAGGTCTTATTTCCCGTCCTGCGAATCTTCTGGCGATCAGAACTCCATCTTCATTTCTTTCATCAAAGAAGATTTCAATAACTTCTTGAACTGTCGCTCCTGCTAGGGCTAATTGCGCGGCTACCGTACCTGCATTGGATTGATTTAGTCTTAGGGTTCGGCTAATACTATTGTTAACAGAGAAGGATAAATTTCGACCAACAAATATGGTGCTACCGTCTCGACTAGCTTCTAGTCTGTGTAGTCTTAATAAATTATTAAAAATATCTTGAACTCTTTCTCCTTCTAAATCAATGGTAATGGGTCTTTTGAGGGGAGGTACATAATCTTCTGGTCTTTGCTCTTGTTCTTCTTGTTCTCCTAAGGTCGTGTAATCAAACATGATACTTAAACCTGCGGCACGAGCAAGGATTTTGAGAACTTCATCGAGGGGAGCATCTCTTAACACTAGACGGGGAACTACGGCATCAGTGCCAAGGTTAATATTTTGTGAGCCAAGGTTGGTGTTAGAAACGGATATGTCACCGATGGGGGGAGCTACTGCCCTTTGTTGAAAGGGGGGAACTGCTTCAATGTTTCTGGGGCGCACGGGTTGGCCGTCGATGCGTACGTCAGGGTTGGGGAATAATACTTCGTTATTTTGGGCGAGTAGCAGGGGTACTAGGTCGTTACCTTGGGTGTTGTTACGGTGGGGAGAGGCGATCGCCCATGACTGGTAACCAAGAAGAATAGCAACGGTACTACTAACAAATTTTAATTGACGGGAAGAAAATAAACTCATGAAATTAAACTCCTACACACAATGGGGTTAAAAAATAATTATAAAAAATGGTCGGATAATAGACATCAAAAACTTATTCAGTGGTTTCCTCTGGTGTTTCTTCTGTGCCTTCTTCTGCTGGAGGTGTAATCTCTTGAACATCGGAAAATAAAGCACTGACAGTAATCGTGGTACTAAGTTCAGGAGAACCAAAGGGAAAAACCTCACCATTTTCCAACAAATATTGTTGGGGGGTAGAAACCGTAGCATTAAAATTTTGTACCACCAAAAAAGGTTGTAACCTCTCCAAATCTTGCACAAAAGATATTAAACTTGAAAAGCTACCCTCTAGGTTGAGATTATAACTTTTTACCTGAATATTATTAATAGCAACCTGCCCAAAACTATCGTCACTGACTACAGCCTTATCCCCCGAAGGAGTATAGCTAGTCATGGTAACATTAGAAGCGCGGACAAATTGATTGAGATCTAGTAAAACAGTTTCTAAGGTGCGCTCTTGGGCAAATAAACCTTCCACCTGAGCTTTAAGATTTTCTGTCCGTTGCAACTCCCCCTCCTTAAGGGCTATTTGTTGCTGTAAATCACTCTCACTCAATTGATTAAGTTGTGTTTCCTTGGTGGCTTTATCAGCCCGTAAAGTAGATAACTCATCAGCAACAGGCCGTAACTGTGTCCAACCTAAAAAAGCCGCCACTATAAAACCAGCCACACCAATGGTAATCCCCGTTACCTTAGGGGTAAAGGTAATGCCAAAAACTTCAGGATAGTCCGACTCCGGGCCAAAACCTTCAGCCTCATCACCAAAATCCTCGGTAGTAGTAAAAGATGTAGTCATTTTTCCTCCTTATTACTTATTGAGTAGTTTCTTCTTCTGTAGGTTGTTCTTGTACAATAGGTTCAATATCTAAAGCCCCCAATTGTCTTAGGGCTTCAATACGACTCACTAAACCGATCGCCCCTCGGCTATCTAATAGATTAACCAATTCTGTGGAAGGAACATCATTAATTTCTGTGGTGATATTAAAAGAAATCACCTGTCCCAAAGAAATAATTAAACTATCATCGGTGGGGGGGGCTTCAACGGTTTCATCCTCAGCCGCTTCTAACTGCGCTCGGCTAGTGGCAACGGTACTAGGGTTTTCCGTTAAACTGGTGTTGGTTAATTGGGTTTGTTCACCATTAAGAAGACTAGAAGCCTTGAGAGTTAAGAGAAAATCATTAACATCATCATAGGAATCTGCAAACCCAGCAATGGTTAACCCCCTACTACCCGATTGAGTAATGGACTGAATTTGTACATTGGGAGGAGTCAAAAAAGAAATCTCCCGTAACATCGCCGACCATGGTTTAATCTCATCAAATACACTAACCAAAATTCCCACTTGCCCATTAATATTATCAATTTGCTGTTGAATCTGATTAACTTGGGCGTTTTGTCCTTGTAATCGTTGAATTTCTGATTCTAATTGGGCAATACTAGCTTCGGTGGAGGCTTTTTGATTGTTAAGCAACAAGGATGCTCCCCCTACCGCTGCAATCAGAGCCACGGCAACCCCTGAACCAATGAGAATGGGAATTCTATCGGCCATGGTGGTTTCTTTCTTAAAACCTGCGGTTTTGCCCACCTGAGTAACGGCATCTTGTTTTCTTTCTTTGAGAAAGTTAATATCAATATTGTGCATAATCTAGTTCATCCTCATTGCTAAACCTAACACCGTCCCTAACCCATATCTTTCCATACCCGATAATTCATCTTTCATTGTAATTCCTAAGGATGTAACGGGATCAAAGAGAGTAGCTGGAATGTTAAGTTTTTTGGTAAAAAATTCATCGATTTGAGCAAGGCCGGCCCCTGGTCCTGCGATCAAAATTTGGACAACTTCCACGTCTCCACTTTGGTTAATATAAAAGTTGACCGATCGCCTTAATTCGTCCACCAATTCCCCTAATACTCTCAATAACGAGTCCATGCCGGGGTTAATCCAAGTTTGACTACTGGTGCTGTTGCTGGAGGTTTGATCGGGGTTATTGGGTATGGTAATATCTTGAAGGATTTCGGTATTTTTAGAGGTTGGTAAATTCATAGCTTGAGCAAGGGCGATTTGCATCTGATAAGTACCGATGGGTACGGTACGGGAAAATTGTGGCACTCCCTCTACAATGATGGCGATTTCGGTACTATCAAATTCAATATCCACTAAAACCACTGCTTCGGTGGGGCTAAATTGTTGTAATTGTTCTTTTAGGGTTCTAATGAGGGAAAAACTGTTGATTTCCAGAACTTTTATATCAAGCCCTGCCTGTTGAAAGGTTTCTAGGTAAAGGTCGGTATTTTCTTTACGGGTAGCTACCAATAATACTTGTACTTTTTCGATGCCGTCACTATCATCAACAAAGTATCCTAGTTTTTGATAGTCGAGATCTACTTCTTCTTTAGGATAGGGTAGATATAAACTGGCTTCATGGTTTAAAACAGTGTCTTTTAATTCTTGATCATTTAATTCGGCAGGAATGGGCAGAATTCGGATGATCGATTCTCTCATCGGCACTGATGTTGCTATTTGTTTGGGCTTAATTTTCGCTTCTTTGAGTAATTGTTCAATTAGCTCGGCGAGGGCTTCTGAATCTTTTATTTGTCCTTCTTCAAATATATCTTCTGGCACTTCTAAAGATTGATATTTGAGAAGTTTATACTGTTGCCCTTTTTTGCTTACTTGTGCGAGGGAAATGCGATCGGGATTGATTTCTATGCCCACTCCTTTCCCTTGTCCACCTAGTAAATTGTTTAAAAAACCTACCATTTTATTTTTATTTTTACGTATTTTTACTTAATAAGGGATTTTTTTTAATAATTTATTTTATTTTAAGTTTTTTCTGTGATTACTTCAAAGTTTTTTTTGTTTAACTCACCCATGATTATATAAACATTAAACAAAATCTCCTATTAATTTTTTTTACTGTCTAAATCAGTAAAATAATTGGGTTAAGAAAGTATAATTAATTGGTGTTGGTGAACTAAGGTATGATTTTTAGTTTAGTTTGGCAATAGGGAATGGGCAATAGTAATAATAACCTCAGTTCGAGATTTGTCATTATGGTTAGGTTTCAGGCTTTTGGTTGCAGGTGGTAAGTCATAGTTTGTTAATTATTCATTGTTAATGGAGAATTCTTCACACCTTTAAAAAGCTAAAAATGTTATTCCTAACTCAAGTCAACATATAGTTTTTGTCAACTTCTTAAACTGACACCTCATACCCGATACCTGACACCTTTTTTACAAGACTATAAATTTTATCCCGAACTCAGGTTAACTATTAGCCTTCTAATTCATCTCATAGAGATAGTCCAATGGGACTGATTTTTTTTGATAAAATTATGATGCAATAAATTAAACCTTATTTTTTTTGATCATTATGGCTCAACTATCACCCACTAGCCCCCTTTATAGCCATCCTCTACCCGACATCGAAAACTGGTTAAAATCCATGGGATGCGAACAAAATAGCCAACAATTAAACTGTTGGTATCTAAGTAAAGATGACTGGGAAGCGGAAATCACCCTAGAAACTGAAGATGTAAATATCAACTACCTTCAGGCGGGGGCAGACGGCACAGACATCAAAAGAGCTTTTCGTTATTCCCTCTCCCGTCAAGATATTGAAGACGCTATTTTTTCAGGCCCTTAATTATATCAAAGTGGGATAATTCGTTATGAATAGGAATTGCCCCACCGTGTAATTTATTACACGGCTAACGGTAGTTCAATAGAATACTAAATCCGATTGAGAAAATATATCATCACTCCCCTTGTAATGAATTACAAGACTAACAGTTTATCGTTCAATAAATTGAACTGTTATCACCCATACTCCCCATATCCCTCATCTCCCCATCACTTTCATACCTGCAACCAGAAGCCTGTACGGACGTACCATGGTACGTCCCCTACCATAATGACAAATCTTGAACTAAAGTTAAGATATTCGTCATGGAGAATAATTATTTTTGCGTATTTTTTGGGCAGTTATAGTGTGCCGAAATTATTTATATCGTTAGTTTTTGACTTATTCAGCGCACCCTAGTTACTCTCATCAGTAAAATAAGAATTTAATACCCTTTGTACAATGGGGGCAGCTACCGAACCACCACCACCGCCAGAATGCTCCACAAAAGCCACCACCACAATAGAAGGGTCATCATAGGGAGCATAAGCCCCAAACCAAGCATGGGACTTTCCGGGGGGGGCTTCTGCAGTACCGCTCTTACCTGCCACAGCGATGTTAGGTACGGCGGCTCCTCCCCCTGTACCGCTAGTAACAACAGATCTAAGCCCCTGTTTAATGGTGCTAAGGGTTTCAGGTTGCATATTTAAAGAAGTTTTTTGATTTAGGTAGGTATCAGGATCATTTTCTAAATGGGGGACAATACGATAACCACCATTGGCAATAATGGCAAACATTCCCGCTACTTGTAGGGGAGTAGCGAGGGTAAATCCCTGACCAATGGACATATTAATGGTGTCTCCCCCTGTCCATTCCATGTCAAACCGACTTTTTTTCCATTCATTATCGGCAATCAAACCGGGGTTTTCTTCTAATAATTCAATACCTGTTTTGCTACCAAAACCAAATTTTCTTGACCATTCAATTAAATTTTCTCCACCAATACCGTACCCTATTTGTCCATAGAAAGTATTACTACTCCAAGCCATGGAGCGAATGTAGTTCATCGGGCCAAATCCAGCCCTATTCCATTCCCCTAGGGCCATTCCTCCCCTTCTAAGAAAGGCATAGGTTGGTAAAACTGTATTCGGGGGATATTTTCCTGTTTCCATACCGGCGGCGGCGGTGACAACCTTAAAGGTGGAGGCGGGGGGAAAACCGACGATGGAGCGGTTAATAAATGGGTTTCCTTTTCCTTGTACTTCTTGCCAAATTTCAGGGGTAATATTATCGGAAAAGATATTGGGATCAAATCCGGGGTAACTTACCATGGCTAAAACTGCTCCGTCACGGGGATCGAGGGCTACTACGGCTCCTTTGCGATCGCCCAGAGCCTCTTGAGCAACTTTTTGCAATTCTAAATCAAGGGTTAATTGGATGTCATCCCCGGCAACGGCTTCTTTTACCCCAGCTCGACGCACTATTTTTCCTGCCCCATCGGTTTCGAGAATAATTCCGCCCCATTCTCCCCTTAATTTGGCTTCTAATCCTCTTTCTACTCCCATTTGTCCAATGACATCCCCCAGGCGATAACCTTCTGAGCGCAATCTTTCTAGTTGTTCTGCGTTGATTTCTCTGGTATATCCTAGAACATGGGAGGCGATTCGGTTATTAGGATAATTGCGAATGGTTTCAATGTTTAATTCCACATCTCCTAATACTTCTCTATTTTCTTCGATGGCCGTTATTTGTTGAGGAGTGAGATTACTACCTATTTTCACAAGGGTAGGGCTATCAAGATTTTCCCCTTGTATTTTTTTTTCTAATTCTTCAGGGGTAGTATTTAATATTTGAGCTAGTTCTATTTTTACTTCTTCCCAGTTGGGCTGTATTTGTATTCTTGGTAATAAATAGGCAGAATGGGATAGACGGGTAGAAGCTAATACCCTTCCTTTACGGTCAAATAAATTACCTCTGACGGGGGCTTGGGGAATAATTTTGGTACGGTTGGAGGCGGCTTTTTCGGCAAACTCCTGCCCTTTGATAATTTGAAAATAAGTTAGTCGAGATGCAATGCCACCAAAAAGAAACAAGGAAATCAAGATCATAATCATAATGGGTTGATCTTTTTGTCCTACGGTTAACCATTTTTTCTTTTTCTGTTGAGAAACGTTAGAAAGGGTGGTGTAGGGGGTTGTATTGACAGGATTTTTTCTTTTACGTCGGGGGCTAACTATTTGCATTGTAATTGAGGATGGAAGTAATGACGGTTAATGGACAGAACAATTAACAAAAGATTTATTATACGGTAATCGTCTATTAATTTTTGGTGGTGAAAGATTTATTATTTTTTTTACACCATCAAATTATATTTATTTAATAATACAGTAGAGTTACAAAAAGTGTTCCCTATGATTTGAGACTAAGTTCGATTATCATCTGCTATGTGAGGAATTAGACGCTTAAGATTTGATGTTCTGGCTTTTTGAACTATAGTTTGGGTTTTTTAACATTGTTTTTATCAAATTTATTCGTTTATGCTCACGGGGGATCTGTTCTGATGAACTATATATAAATCAAGTTTCCCATTACAAGTTGAGGTTAACATATTTTTTGTTTTCTAGTTTAGGCAACGGGGAATGGTCAATAGTGGTAATATTTTTAATAATAAATGTTAGTGTCATTCAATTGTATTTCATACCCTGATTAAGCAATGCCAAAATATTATGTTTCGGGAATATTTCCCAAAAAGTAGCCCAATAGATATAGTGAACCACAAATCACGATGGTATTTGCTTTGTTTTTAGTCATGGTAAGGGCTTGATTTAGTCCTTGAAATAGTTCTGATGCTATTTGTATTTTATCTAAGTCGGGGCAGGTTTGTTGGGCAATATGGGCTAATTCTCTGGGTTCTGTACTACTATGATCGGGTACGGGTACTAATATTAATTGATCCCCAGATTTTAATAATGTTTTCAGGATTCCTTGATGATCTTTTGTGGATAACATTCCCATGACCCAAGTGGTTTTTTTGTCAAGGGTATCGACATAGTTTCTGAGGATTTTGGCTGAATCAACGTTGTGCGCTCCGTCGATGAGGATGGATTTATTTTGCCATTTTATCCATTGTAATCTTCCTTGCCAACGGGTTTTTTTCATGCCTTCGATGATGGCTTGATTATTAATATGCCATCCTTTATTTATCAGGATTTGGATAGTGGCGATCGCAATGGCGGAGTTATGAAGTTGTATATCTCCATTTAAACTTAAGGGGTATTCGATGCCCTGATGGGTTGCCCAGGGTTGTTGATTTTTAGTTATTTTTTGGGCAGGTTCAATTAATATGTAAGGACATTGGAGGGTTTTAATTTTTTCCATGACTACTTCATGGGCTTCGGGGGGTAGTTTACCCACCACTACGGGGCATCCCTGTTTGATGACTCCTGCTTTTTCCGTGGCGATTTTAGCGAGGGTATCCCCTAATCTTTGCCAATGCTCCCGACTAATAGATGTAATTATACTAGCTAAGGGGCGATCGGACACATTAGTAGCATCCAATCTACCTCCCAAACCCACCTCCATCACCGCTACATCTACCTGACATTGGGCAAAATAAAGCCAACTGGCCGCCGTAATCACTTCAAATTGGGTGGGATATTCTTCTGGGGGGCTATCCGCAGGACGAAGGGCGATAATCTCCTTGATATGATGGAGGATTTTGATTAAATCATCATCTCCAATATATTGATTATTAATAGAAATTCTTTCATTCCAACTAATCAGGTGAGGAGAAATAAAACGACCAGTTTTGTAACCCGCCTCGGTTAAAATGGATGATAAATAAGCACATACCGAACCTTTACCATTCGTACCCGCCACATGAATAAAAGGCACTTTCTCTTGGGGATTTCCTAACTCGGCCAAAAGTTTTTTTATTCTCACCAACCCCAAATTAATACCAAATCTTTGGAAAGGTTGTAACAAATCAGTAATTTCCCCTTGTTTATTCGCTACCATCATAAAAACCCCCATAAAAAAAGAAAGCTCAAATACTTCATTAGAAGAATCTGAACTTTTTAGTATCGGAGCGGCGGGATTTGAACCCACGACCCCCACTACCCCAAAGTGGTGCGCTACCAAGCTGCGCTACGCCCCGTTTCTCAACAGTATATGATTATAGCGAATAAAAGTTATCATTGTCAAGTTAAAATGATTTTAAAGATTGAATAGCCTTAATTAAGTCTGGAATAACATCACTTTGCCAACTGCCTTCCGCCCCACGATGTTCATAGATAATGATGCGCAAACTATAATCGTTGATATAGCCATCTGCCCCCAACCACAAAAGTGGGCTTTCCACCTCACAAGAGATGGTTTCTTCCTCCATTAAATGCTCTGCCATGGTTTCCATGGTGTCATTAATTTGAATTAGAAGACGGCAAAAATCTTCCATTTCTGGGCCAGATAATTCAAACGCCCAATTATCAGCACCAATTAAACCTTTATATATTTCTGGTTTCTCTTGCCAACCGATACGCCAACCTTTTCCTTTTTTTAACACAGTTGCTTTAATGTTAATTTAAACAAAAAAGGTGGGCATAGCCCACCCCAGAAGTAATTAAGCCTCCACAGGAGTGGCTTCTTCTTCTTCTTCGGTGCTGGTGGTATCTTCTTCTTCTGATGCTTCTGATGAGGTTACCTCCTCGGTGGCCACCACGGGAGCAGGGGTTTCCACGGTTTCTTCTACTTCGGGAAGTTCGTTTTCCTCAAATTCGATTTCTTTGTCTTGTTTCATGGTTAAGTAACGAATTACTTCTTCACTTAAACGCATATTTTTTTCGAGGGGGGCTACTTGAGAGCCATCTCCGGTGAAGTAGCTTAAAATATAAACTCCTTCTTGAAATCTTTGAATTTCATAGGCTAAACGACGTTTACCCCATACTTCCATGGATACTTTCTGCGCCCCTAAGTCTTTGAGAAGGTCACGATATTTGTGCATTTGTTGGTTTACTTGCTGTTGGGTTAAGTCTGGACGCAAGATAAACATTAATTCATAGGTGTTGGTGGTAGTCATTTTAAAAATTTTCTCCTTATGGACTATAATGGCTTCCTTCTTTGTGTGTTTAAAGAAGCAAGGTTTTTGTTGTCAAACAAACTATCATAACACTTTTTAAAAATTGGTTAAAGTAAATTTTTTTTTGTTATGGTATCTGGTTTTTTTTGAAAAGGTATGCTATAATCATTTACTGTACCCTGCGGATGTGGCGGAATTGGTATACGCGCACGCTTGAGGGGCGTGTGGCTTCGGCCTTGCGAGTTCGAGTCTCGCCATCCGCATTAAAAAGATACCAATAATAAGTTCTGTTGTTGTACATTAACAAATTATTTGTCATCGGTAACACTCTTTGTGCCGTCTTAACCAAATAAATATATATTCGGTAATGAGACGGTCAATATACTGACTTAAATTAGATTACTCCTCCTCATTCTTCTCTACATTTAGTCTAAGTTACAATTGTAAAACCGTTTAAAAAGTATAAAATTTTGGCTGTTTACTAGGTTTATAAATTGTATTAGTTTAATTTTTATCTAGTAATAAATTATTGAATTTTTAGGAACTTATATAAACAATTTGTTATAGTACAAATGTACGTGATAGGATGTGAAGTTGTGTTTTAAAAAATATAATGAGTAAAAATCCAATTTTAAAACCGTTTCTGAAGTGGGCAGGTGGAAAAAGACAATTACTATCAGAAATAAAAAAATATATTCCTAAAAATTATAATAAATATTATGAAGTATTCATTGGAGGAGGTGCATTATTATTTGATTTACAACCACAACAATCAATCATTAATGATAGTAATAAGGAATTAATTAATTGTTATCAAGTTATTCGAGATAAATCTGATGAATTAATTAAAGATTTGGGAAAACATATTAATAATGAATCTTATTTTTATAATTTAAGAGATCTTGATCGACAGAAAAAAAAATATTCTCAACTATCTGATGTAGAAAAAGCCTCGAGAATAATTTATTTAAATAAAACTTGTTTTAATGGTTTATTTAGAGTTAATTCCCAAGGTCAATTTAATGTTCCTTTTGGAAAATATAAAAATCCTGATATTGTTAATTCTGTGGTGATTAAAGCTGTTAGTAAATATTTTAATGAAAATCAAATTGAAATACTTAATAATGATTTTGAAGTTGCTTTAAAAACAGCTAAAAAAAATGATTTTATTTATTTAGATCCACCTTATGACCCTATCTCTGAAACCGCTTCTTTTACTGGTTATGATGTTAATGGATTTAATAAAAAAGAGCAAGAAAGGCTCAAAAAAGTTGTTGATGAACTGAATAAAAGAGGATGTAAAGTTTTAATTAGTAATTCTTCTACAGAATTTATTACTAATTTATATTGTGATTATTCAATTATAACTGTTTCTGCAATTAGAGCGATAAATTCAAAAGGACATAAAAGGGGTAAAGTCAACGAAATCTTGATAAAAAATTATGAGTAATTCTGAAAGTCAATCAAAAAGTAAAAATGATGTTGCATGGGAAGAGTTGTTTAAAAAATATCAAATTTTAGAGTTGATTAAAATTCACAATTTTTATGTTCATTGGTACACCATAAGTTTAATTTTTGGTGACGAATGTTGAAATTATTTAATCTTTAACTGTGTTTGATTTTTTTCTATTCTTCTTTTTCCGCATCATTTTTAACTGATCATCAGAAGTTGATATAATTGGCTACTGTACAGATTGCCCCACGATAGAAGTACAGAGAAATTCATCTCGCAGATACTTATTAGCCACTTCTTGGATTTGTGCCACCGTAACAGCATTAATATTATCTTGGAAAGTGCGATCGTAATCAATACCCACTCCAAGGGTTTCATACCAGCCAAAAATTTGGGCAAACTCCGAATTAGTCTGCTTACCCAAAGCATATTGCCCTAATAATTTGTTTTTCGCCGTCTGTAATTCCTCTGCGCTGAGGGTGATATTCCTTAATCGGCTAATTTCTGCTTGTAAACCTTCCATCCCAATTTCAGTATTAACAGGGGCAGTGCCCATATAGACAACAAATTGAGATTTATCTAAACGGGTAGGATAAAAAGCGGAGACATCATAAGCCAATCCTCTTTTTTCTCGTAACTCCACAAACAAGCGACTTGATAAACCATTACCCAAATAAGTGCTAATCAACTTTAAAACGGGATAATCAACACTATCCATGCTAGGGGTAATGTAACCCATCATGATAATAGATTGTTGTGTTTGTTGGTCAATTTTGCCGTAGGCTGACTTGGCTTCGATAACAGGGGTAGTTAATGAATCCATGCTGTGGGGAGGATTTTCCCAATCACCAAATATTTTATTAACCATCAAAGTCGCTTGTTCGAGATCTATTTTTCCTGCTAAACTTATAACGATGTTATCAGGACGAAAGTGTCTTTTATGGCATTGTCTTAAATGCTCGATGGTTATATTGTTAACGCTTTCCTCCGTACCAAGAATAGAAAACCCATAGGGATGTTGTCCATACATCATCTGCCTTAATTGGTTAAAAGCAAGGTTAAAGGGTTGCTCTTTTTGAGAAAGGATGTTTTGGAGAGTAATATTTTTTTCTAATTCTAACTCTTGCTGGGGGAAAGAGGGATAACGCAACATTTCCCCTGCAATTTCTAAAATTTGCTCGAAGTCATCGGTAACAGTTTTAATGCTAGTCAGAAAGTAATCGCTAGAAGTGTCTGTGCCAAGGGCGGCGCCAATGGTTTCTACTTTCTCGGCAATTTCTAGGGAGGATAAATTTCTGGTGCCTTTTGCCATAACACTGGCTAAAAGATGAAAAATCCCCGCATTATCAGGAGATTCCCAACGACTTCCTGCATTGCGACAAAAGATTCTTCCTGCAATAATTTCGGTAGTAGGGTTTTCAATTACGACTAGGGTAATACCGTTATGAAGTTTTGTTTGTTGGATATGTTTATGATTAGATTTCACCGTTAATTTTTGATGGAGTTATGAATAGGTTTTGATGAAAAAGTGATTTATACCAAGTTTGGAAAATTAGTTATAAATAGATTGTATCTTCACCCACCGTGTAATGAATTACACGGCTAACGATAGTTAGTTCAATAAATTGAACTGATTGATATTGCTAACTTATTAGTGATCAAATGGACTTGATATTACTGATGGAATCAGCTATGGAGGATGGTAATATAATTATCAATTATCCATTCTCAATTATCAATTATCTTATATAGGGTTGATGACAAGCAAAGGTATCTAATTCAAAACTGTTAATGATGTTAATCATTTGATAAATGCGACTAAATTTTCTTTCGTTAAAGTAAAATCCAATGCTTGGTAAATCGTCAATGGTGCCACTACTTTGGGAGTCGGTGGATTCTATTTTGGTTATTTTTCCTTGGGTTAGAATGTCGCTAAATTTATCGTTTAATATGTTTATTTGTTCATCTTTTAATTGGCAGTTTAATCTCATGACAAAAAAGTCTTTACGATACAAACTGGAGTGATAAACTCGATAAAATTTACTGATTATTTCATAGGCGGTATCGACATTGTCGGTAATGGTATAGATTTCTTTGTCTTCGGGATTTATATATCCTTCTGATACCAGATTTTCGATAATATATTGTTGCCAATTTTGCCAATAGTTTCCCCCCGGTTTGTCTATCAAAATTAGGGGAATGGGGGGTTGTCTTCCTGTCTGGCAAAGGGTTAGGGTTTCAAATGCTTCGTCTTGGGTGCCAAAACCACCAGGGAAAAGGGCGATCGCATCTGTTTCTTTTAAGAAGAATAGTTTGCGAGTAAAAAAGTATTTAAAATTAATTAATTTATGATCATTTTCAATATAGTTATTGGCACTTTGTTCAAAAGGTAACTTAACATTTAAACCAAAAGAATTATCAGTTCCAGCGCCCTTATTACCTGCTTCCATAATGCCACCTCCAGCCCCTGTAAGAACCATAAAGCCTTCTTGGGAGACTTTTTGGGCAAATTTTAAGGCAAGATCATATTCGGGGGTATCACAGGTAGTTCTTGCCGAACCAAATATGGTGATTTTTCGTGTATTGCGATAGTTGGAAAAAAGACGAAAACCCTTTTCTAAATCTTTAAGAGTACCAGTTAATATTTTCCATTCTAAACGGTCAATTTTTCCTCGTTTTACCAATTTAGCTAAAGACTTTAAAGATTTTTTTAGCCATTTATTATGAGTATAACTAGGTATTTTTTTTAATAATTCTTCAATATTGCGAGAACGATAAAATAAATCTAAATCTGATTTATTAGACAAAATTATAACCTCAAAAAACAAACAAAAAAATATCCCACCATTATATAATATAGTGGGAATATCATCAGGTGGGCAAAAGAACCTAAATATGTTGTTCTAAGGTCTTTGCTAAACTGGTTTTAGGTACAGCACCCACTAGCATATCCTGTTTTTGACCACCTTTGAAAACCATTAAAGTAGGGATACTGCGAATACCATATTGACTAGCAATTTGAGGATTTTCATCAGTATTTAATTTAACTACTTTAACTTTTCCTTCATATTGTTGGGCTATTTCCTCTACCACGGGGGCAACCATACGACATGGCCCACACCAAGGCGCCCAAAAGTCAACTAAAACGGGAAGTTCACTGTCTAAAACTTCTGCTTTAAAATCTGCTTCTTTTACTTCTGTCACTTCTGACATCTTATTTATTCCTTACTTAAACTATGTGCTTTTTGATTACTATCAGATTTTACCATAACAAATAATTTGTCTTTAGCTTCTAATTATTTCTATAATTTTACAATTCTTGCACCTTTTATAAATTACCACTTGATCATGGGGTTTTTTGCTCACTTACTTTACTGGTTATGAGTTAGAATGTATGTGGGCGAGATGTTATTTTCGCTCACTCCTCACACCATAACCCGCTCTTATTATGTAGGGGCGGATTCTTTTTGCGCGTGTAAAAATATGATTCCCTTTAAGGTTATTTTATCTGAATGGTGGTGTTATTATCTCTAAACTGGGGTTTGCCATCGATGACATCTACCCCAAAGCATTGAAAGTGTTGATTGATTTTGGGGGGAAGTTGGGGATAATTTAACTCACTGTCTCCCTTGGCTATGTCTGCCCAAAAATATTTCATGGGGGGGGCATATTGACTGGCTTCTTTTTCTGGGAGGTTGAGGGGAGGGGTGGTTAATAATTTCATTATAAATGGGTAAGAGCGATCGCCCATCCACTCCCGACAAAATTGGTCATATTTTTCTTTTTCTGGTAAATCAGTTACTTGATAACTATTAATTTTAACGGTATTTATTCCCCCATGATGGCGGTTTAATTCGATGATGCGGTACGGACTCGGATAGGTAATTAAAGACCCCGTAGTGACTTCATAAATGTCCTTATATTGGCTAATATCTTGAATGTGGAGATGTCCTGTAAAAATTAACTTGACTTCATACCTATCTAAAATATCTAATAAATCTAAAGGATTATCTAACATATACCTACGTCCTAGGGGATGTTTTGACTGTTGGGGTAAATGCTCGATGACGTTATGATGTACCATCAACAATACTAATTTGTCCTTTAACTTCCCAAGGGTTTCTTCTAACCACTGTAGTTGAGATGGTTGCAGTAATCCCTGTTGTTGTCCATTTTCATCAAAATGATTGGAATTGAGAGCAACTAACTGAAGATTTGGGGCAATTTCGCAGGTATAGTCGAGGGTTTCCGTATAATTTTGATAACCGCAATCTTGATAAAAATAGGGAAATTTATCCGAGGGAATTTGTTTCTCATTACCCTTTAGACTAGGAATATCATGGTTACCTGGAATCACATAGACAGGGTAGGGTAAGGAAGTTAGTTTTTCCTGTAACCAACGATGATTTTCAGGCTCACCATCTTGGGTTAAATCCCCTGGTAAAAGCAAAAAATCGAGATCAAGATTGTTTAAATGTGCTAAGACAGTGTCAAAGGCTGATATGCTAAATTGGGTCAAATGAAAACGATTCGGTTTGTCTTCGATGGTTTCTGGTAGGGCTATATGTAAATCAGAGGCAACGGCAAAACGAATATTCATGGCATGAGAAATCATAGGAGGATTATATCACGGTGGCTAGAGTCAGAGTTCGTCAACACGTTAACCCATTAAGTAATAAGTATCAACAATCTCTTTCTTTGCCCGATTGGAGTCAAATATATTCTAATCTATCTCTTCCCCTTCATCTTGATATTGGTTGTGCAAGGGGGCGTTTTTTGTTGGAAATGGCACCCCAAAATCCTGATATAAACTTTTTAGGTTTTGAAATTCGAGAGCCTTTGGTCATAGAAGCGAATCAATTACGAGATGAAGAAAATTTAACTAATTTGCATTATCTTTTTGCTAATATTAATAATTCTTTGGAAGATATTTTAAACTCTTTACCCGCTGATAAAATTGAGTTGGTAATGGTACAATTTCCCGATCCTTGGTTTAAGAAAAAACACCATAAAAGAAGGGTAATTCAGCCTGAAACGGTGGCTACTTTGGCAAAATTTTTAAAATCTGGTAGTCAAATTTTCTTGCAATCTGATATAAAAGAAGTAGCCGAGGAAATGTGCGATCGCTTCTTAGACAATTGCCATTTTAAACCTTTAAAACCAGAAATCTGGCTTACAGAAAATCCCATCGGTGTCATGACAGAAAGGGAAATTGCTACCCTTAATAAAGGTGAACCTGTTTATCGTACTATGTTGGTTAGGGAATAGTAATTATGGATTGTTAGTGCTTCAGCGCACCTTAATTGGTGGTAAATAATTGCTAAAATTTACTAAACAGGGTTATAATTATGTGTAAACTAGACTAAGTTATAATAACTTTCTGGTGGTTTTCCGTGGGTAAATGTTATACAGCTATGACTACTTAATGATAAATCTACTAACCAAGGGTTAGTAGTGTCTAAAATAGCTGATTGTATGGAGAAACATCATGTTTAGTTTACGTATAAGATTTAGGGCGATCGCATCCAGGATTCAAGTATTAGATCTCACGGCGAAAGATTTAACGGTAAAAAAACTATTAACCATAGCCCAAGAACATCTTCCAAGAAGATTAGAAAAAGCCATATCCCAAAGGCAGGATTTAGAAGACTTAGAAACCCTCTGGGAAATTTTAGGCATTGATGCAGTCATTGCCCTCGAAAACGAAGAAGGGAAATTAATCAGAGTAGGTGTCACCCTTTTAGAAAATGAGGGTAAAGCCCAAAACATCTTCTATGACATGAAAGGAAAACAACGCACAGCCGTGCGCGAAAAACTTAACCTAGAACAATTCTGGATTATGGTGTTAAAATCTAAAAACTTTCCAGAAGAAGATGAATGGATTGACATTCTCTATAGAGAAATTGATCAACCACCCACAGCCTCTGGTTGTCGATTAATTATTCTCTAGGAATTATTATCCCCTACCTACCATCGAGCCAAAGTTGTAAAATAATAGCGGCGGCTCGTTTATCGATTAAACCCTTATTTTGTCGAGAATACTTTTTACTACTTCTTAATTGTTCTTCCGCTTCTACAGAAGTAAATCTCTCGTCCACAAATTCTAACTCTAATTGAAGATGATGGGCTAATCTTTGAGCATATTTCATTACTTGTTTTGCTTGAAACCCTATCTCTCCTTCTCGGTTGTAAGGTACGCCTACTACCAAAATTGTTACTTCTCTTTGTTCAATAATTTCTTTAAATTTAACAACATCATCATTAAATGAACTACGTTCAATGGTAGTTAATTCTGTGGCAATTAAACCTAAACCATCGCATCCTGCCACGCCAATTCTTCTTAATCCTATATCTAAACCTAGGGCTGATAATTTTTTCATTTTTTATATTTTGAATCACACCATAGTTACATATTGACGGATAATGCGGTTAAATTCTTCCAAAACAATGGGTTTACTTAAATAATCATCCATTCCTGCTTCCAAGCAACGCTCTTTTTCCCCTTTGATTGTACCTGCGGTGAGGGCGATAATGGGAGTATATTTATTTTCTTCGGTGGCTCTAATGATGGTAGTTGCTTCATAACCACTCATCACGGGCATTTGAATATCCATTAAGATTAAGTCGGGTTGATGGGTGATATATTTTTCGATCGCCTCTTGTCCGTTTTTAGCGGTGATAATGGTACTATGTGCGATCGCCCTTTTAACCAAAACCTTTGTTAAAGTTAAATTAACACTATTATCCTCAGCAATTAAAATAGTAAGACGATCAACCATTGCTTCATTTTCATTAGTCAAACTATTATCCACCACCATTTGCACCCCATCCGAGTTCTTAACCTTTAGATGAGCCAAGGTATAGTATAGTTGATCGATACTAATAGGTTTATTATGTTGACTTTGAATACTTAACTCCTCACAAGCCAAATTAATATCTTGATCATTAGCTACACTATGTAACAAAATTATCGGTAAACGACTAGCATCAATATCAAAACCACAACGAATAATGCGAATTAAATCCAAACCATTACTATCAGGCAAACTATAATCAATAATTGCCCCCTCATACACCCCCGGATTATTTTTAAGAATTTGTTGAGCTGAAACACAATCATAAACTACATCACAGACAATATTTTTTCTAAGTAACATCTGTCTGAGAATCTCACAATTATTAACGTTATCATCCACAATCAACAGCCGTTTAATATCACTCAAAGCCTCGTATTCAATTTCTTCCCCCATTTGAGTTTTCAAAGAAAGATTAAAAAAGAAACGACTACCCTTACCGACTTCACTTTCTAAATGCAATTGACTATTCATCAAAGCCAATAACTTATTAGAAATAGTTAACCCTAAACCAGTGCCTCCATATTTACGAGTAATGGAATTATCCTCTTGGGCAAAGGCTTGGAAGATTTTTTCTTGTTTTTCTGGGCTAATACCCATACCCGTATCCCTAACGGAAAATTCAAGATTAAATGTTAAATCCTGATCTTTTTTTGAGGGGGTTAATCTTTGATTATTTTTAATGTCAATGGTATTTTGGAGGGTGATTTTTACTTCGATTTCCCCTTTTTCCGTAAATTTAACCGCATTGCCAAGGAGATTAATTAAAATTTGTTTAACCCGAATTTCATCTAACCAAGCAAAACGGGGTAATTCTGGGGAAATGTTTAAGAGAATTTCAATGTCTTTATGGGCAACCTTAAGGCGAATGATGTCCACAACCTCGGAAGCAAGATTCCAAATATCGGTTTTTTGATGGGAAAGTTCTAGTCTTCCCGCTTCTATTTTGGAAAAATCAAGAATATCATTAATTAAGTCAAGAAGAATATTCCCCGATTGATTGACAAGATGAAGATATTTTTTTTGGGTGGCATCGAGGTTGGTTTGTAATAGTAATTCTGAAAAACCGATGACACCATTTAAGGGGGTACGAATTTCATGACTCATGTTGGCTAGAAATTCTGATTTTGCTCGATTGGCTAATTCGGCTTGTTGTTTAGCTAAACTTAAATTTTCCTCAAGGCTTTTTCTTTCCATGGCGCTGGCGATGGTGTCGGTGAAACTTTGTAGGAGGGCTGTTTCTCCATCAGTCCATTTTCTGGTTTGGTGGGTATCATCAAAGCCAATAAAGCCCACAAATGTTTCTTGATAAAAGATGGGAATATAAATAAATGATTTAATATTTTGTTCTTTAATAATGGATTTAAAAGCGATGTCGTCTTCTATGTCATCGCTAGATGTTTGAAAGGGTTTTCCTGCTAAGAGGGCTTGGGCGGCGGGGGGAAATAGGGAGATGGGAATGTTAATTAATTGTGGATTTTGGATGACGGGGAGTCTGCCATCGGCGTAGTATTCGTATTGATGACTACATATGGGCTCGTTTTCCCCTTGTTTAACGGTAAAGTAGTATGCTTGATCTGTTCCCATGGCATCACATAATATTTTCAGGCTAAGGGCGATCGCACTTTCCACATCATCATTAACTAATAATTCCTTCGTCGCCAAGGAAATGGCAAAAAGCATTTTTTCTTTTTCTTGTAATTCTTGATTAGCTTTTTGAATTTTACTCTTAGTCACTTTTTGACGGGTAATATCAAAGATAACTCCTTCTAAATAAAGTAATTTTCCTTGATCATCATAAATACCTTTACCTTTTTCTGAAACCCAAATTAACTTCCCGTGGGTGGTTAGCATGGGATATTCTAACTCATAGCTAGTTTTATTTTTTACCCCTTGATTAATTTTCTTTGATACCCGTTTTCTATATCTAGGATGAATAACATCATATAAATTAACATGATTATCGATAAAATCTTGGGGTTGATAACCTGTGAGTCTTTGAATTTCTTCACTAATAAATAAAGTAGTATAGTTACGATCATTAAGACATTGATAAGCGACTCCCGACATATTGGCAATGAGATTTTTAATTTGATTTTCACTATGGGCAAGGGCAATTTTAGTTAACTGATTTTCGGTGATATCGGTGACGATACCATCTATCCTAATAATTTCCCCTGCATCATTTTTGATATATTTTCCCTTATTAGAAACCCATTTTACTTTACCTGTGGCAGTAATAATACGATATTCTGTGTTGTAATATCCTTGGGTTTCTAGTTGTTGAAGGGTGACTTGCATTTGTTGTTTATCTTCGGGGTGAATAAACTGATGCCAATGGGATAAATCTTTTAACCACTCTGACAAGGGCATTTCATACAAATCTTCCGCCGAGGGGGTAATGTATAATACTTGTTGATCAGGATAACTTATGGACCATACTACTTCATTAAGAGAGCCTAAAATACTTTGTAGTTGTTGTTTGGTGCTTAATAATTCCCGTTGGGCAATTTGATTTTCCGTCACATCGGTTTGAGTGCCAAACCAAAACCAATTTCCATTTTCATCCTGTTGAGCTTTAGATTTGATTTGCATCCAGCGCACCTTACCATCAATAATCATTCTCACAGTTTCATCAAAATTGGTACGAGAGGCGATCGCCTCAGCACTTTTAGCCAAAAATAAATCTCGATCTTCAGGGTGAATTATACTAAGAGCAATTTTCGAATCTTTTACCACATCTTCTGCTTTTAAATTATTTAAATCAGCCCATACAGAACTTACATAAATAAATCGAAAATCTTCCGTTAATTTATAAATTCCCAAAGGAATCAAAGAAACTAATTGATTAAATTCAGCTGTCTTTTTTGCCAAAGCAATTTGATTTTTTTTCTCTTCATCAATGTCTTGAAAAGAACCATAAAGACGATGACATTTACCATCCCTAAAATCAGACTCGATAATTGCTTTTACCCAAATTTCTTTCCCCGTAGCCGTCACTAACTGCACCTCAAAAGCAGAAGATTCCCCACGGATGATCGCTCCTTCTACCGCCTTTGTAACCACATCTCGACTTTCTCCTTCCCGATAAAAATTGATGGCATCCTCAAGGGTAGGTTGAAAATCTAAGGGCAATTCATGGATAATTTTGGTCATATCAGTCCATTTTACCGTATCACTATCTAAGTTGACCTCCCAACCCCCAACCCTTGCTAAACGACTTGTTTGTTCTAAAAAATCTTTAGTTAAATTAAGTTCAATTTCAGCATTTTTTATCTGACTAATATTTTTAATAGTAGCACATAAAAATAAAACATTATCATCGGGATTATTAATGGTATAACAACTTACTAAAATAGGAATATAATGACCTTTTTTATGCTTAAAAATTACTTCAATATTTTTATTATTAAGATGAATATTAAGAGGGTTAAAAACCTTTTCACACAAATCAATATTTTCTGAAGCCCAATAGTCAAAAGGGGGAAATGTTCCCAGTAATTCTGGGCGAGTAAATCCCGTCATTTCACAAAAAGCGGGGTTAACCTCCAATAATTCTCCAGAGGCAGATAAAACCATGAAGCCATCGGGAAGATTGGTAATTACCGAATTAGAAAAGTTTTTTTCCTTTTCAACCCTTGCTTCCCTTTGTTTTTTTTGGGTAATATCCCTTGCTAGGGCATAAATTAAACCATCATGGATTTGAGCTTTCCATTCTAAATAATAATAAGTACCATTTTTATGACGACATCGATTTTCAAAATGGTTAATTTTTTGGTCATTTTTGAGAGTTGAGAGAGTAGCAAAACTACTTTCTAAATCCTGATGATGAACTAAATCAGCAAAACAACGCCCTTTTAATTCTTCAGGGGAATAACCTAATATTTCTTGCCATAGGCTATTTAATTCTAAAAAATTACCTTCTAAATCAGTAATACATAACAAGTCGGACGCTAAGGAAAAAAATTGTTCTAAATTATAGGTTGTGTCTTTTAGAAAATTGTTTTTTTTGCTTGATTCCTCAACGTTCATTGGTTTTCCGTTTTTATCTTATGCTTTTTTTATTTTACTTGCAGTTTTATCTTCTTGGTGCAAAATCCCTTTAACTAAATGTTGATGAGGGAAGATTCATCATAGTTATTGAGGGAAGTTGTGGAAAATTGCCCATTGCCCAATCAATAATTTTGATTCACCCCCGTTGTGAAAGACCAACGAACAGTAAAATATAAAATAAAAAGAACAGCAACTATCTGTATAAATTGATGCAAACTATAGAACAACCGATCGCCCCTAGGGAAGATAAACTATTTGATACCACCATTCACCGTCGCCAAACCCGTGCGGTAAAAGTTGGTAGCGTCACCATCGGCGGAAATAATCCCGTGGTTGTACAATCAATGATTAACGAAGATACTTTAGACATAGATGGCTCAGTAGCTGGTATTCGTCGTCTCCATGAGATTGGTTGCGAAATTGTACGGGTAACAGTGCCTAGTATGGCTCACGCTAGGGCTTTAGCTGAGATTAAACAAAAGTTAGCCGATACTTATCAACCAGTGCCTTTAGTGGCGGATGTTCATCATAATGGCATGAAAATTGCCCTAGAAGTTGCCAAGCACGTTGATAAAGTGAGAATTAATCCTGGTTTATATGTGTTTGAAAAGCCTAAGGGCGATCGCACTGAATATAGCCAAACAGAATTTGAAGAAATTGGGGCTAAAATTAAGGAAACTTTAGAACCTCTAGTAATATCCCTCCGAGATCAGGGAAAAGCCATGCGTATTGGTGTTAATCACGGTTCTCTAGCCGAGAGAATGTTATTTACCTACGGTGATACCCCAGAAGGAATGGTAGAATCAGCCCTGGAATTTATCAGGATTTGCGAATCCCTAGACTTTAAAAATCTGATTATCTCCCTCAAAGCCTCTCGAGTACCTGTAATGCTTTCTGCCTATCGTCTCATGGTTAAAAAAATGGATGAACTAGGCATGAGTTATCCCCTTCATCTTGGGGTTACCGAAGCAGGAGACGGGGAATATGGCAGAATCAAATCCACCGCAGGAATCGGCACATTATTAGCAGAAGGCATCGGCGACACTATTCGGGTATCCCTCACCGAAGCCCCTGAAAAAGAAATCCCTGTTTGTTATAGCATCTTACAAGCCCTTGGATTGCGCAAAACCATGGTGGAATACGTTGCTTGTCCATCCTGTGGTAGAACTTTGTTTAACCTAGAAGAAGTATTACACAAAGTCAGGGAAGCCACAAAACACCTCACGGGGTTAGATATTGCCGTTATGGGTTGCATCGTTAACGGGCCAGGGGAAATGGCCGATGCGGATTATGGTTATGTGGGCAGACAACCCGGGTTTATTTCTCTTTATCGTGGACGGGAGGAAATTAGAAAAGTACCCGAAGCAGAAGGGGTTGAACAACTGATTCAACTAATTAAAGATGATGGTAAATGGGTTGATCCTTAATTAATATTTATGGTGGGCATTGGCCCACTCCATCGATTAAATTTGCTTCAACTTAATCTATTTTCTTTTAAGATGTATGGTGCGATCGTCTTGTTCGTAGTAACTCCTTTAGGAGTGATGATGGCTAAAGCCAATAGATTATGATTGTAGTCATTTTAAGCATAAATTTTTAGCAAAAAATGCTTCTTAAAATACGATAGGATAAAATGTAGTTACAATTCAAAATAACTATATATAATGGCAGACATCGATCCCGTTATCAATACATTTATTCAAGAATACTTACAAGACTATGAATTAGAACCAGAAAAGGATTATACAGATTTTGAAAAATTTGCCTGTTATTGTGTTTTTTCTTCTTTTAATAGAACAGGAGAAGAATTTGATGTTTCTAAAGTTCATACGGGAAAACCTAGAGATACTGGCTTAGATGGTGTCGGTATTTTAATTGATAATATTCTAGTCAACTCTGAAGAAGAAGCTGATAACGTTATTGGTACAACAAGAAGAACTTTCAACTTAAAATTTGTTTTTGTACAAGCAAAGTTAGAAAGTAGTTTTAATTTCTCCGTTGTAGAAAAAACAGTTAATAGTGTCAAAGATTTTTTTGCTGATTACAAGGGAATTGAACCGCTATACTCCAGAAGCCAAGAATTACAAGAAAAAGCATTATTGGCAAATTATATACTCAATAAATACCACGAAAATAGGCTATCGACAGAAGAAAAACCAGAATGTAACGTTTATTATACTACTATTTCATATAAAACTGTTGATTCTACTGTAACCAGAAAACAATCGATTTTAACAGAGAATTTAGAACAAGAATTAAACTTTTTGAAACGAATTAATTTTTGTTTTTGGGGAGCTGAAAATTTAGAAAAACTATATAAACAAACTAAACGAAGAGTTGAAACAATTATCCAACTGAAAGAATGTGTTGATTTAGAAGTAAATGGAATAGAACAAGCATACATGACAGTTATGTCTTTTTCTGAGTTTAAAAAAATTATTCTTCATCAGGATCATAACAAAGGTATTATTGATTTTATTTTTTATGATAATGTAAGAGGTTTTTTGGGACAAGACAATCCAATCAATGAGGAAATTAAAAAGACTCTTGAATCTAATGATAAAAGACATTTATTCCCTATCCTCAATAATGGAGTTACGTTGATAACAGAAAAACTAATGCCCCAAAAGAATAAAGTTTATAAGCTCATTAATTATCAAATAGTCAATGGTTGCCAAACTAGCCATGTTCTTGGTCTTTGCAAAGATATTCCTGATATAGAGAATACAACGATTCCTGTAAAAATAATTGAAACTGATGACGAAAATATTCGAAACGCTATTATTAGGGCAACAAATTCTCAAACACAAGTAGGAAAAGAATTTATAGCAGCATTGTCTGAATTTAATCCCAAATTAGAAGAGTTTTATCAAACACAAACTACCCGATCTGACAAACCTCTTTATTATGAAAGAAGACCAGGGCAATTTTTCTCGCAAGAAAATGTTGTTCAGGCAAGAATAATCACAATTAGATCTCAAATAAAAGCATTCATGGCTATGTTTTTAGATGAGCCTCATAGCGTTAATTACTTTGATAAAAGTTTAATAGAGAGAATTGGAAAAGATATTTATGTTCCCTCTCATTATCCTATTGCATACTATGCAAGTTCTTGGGCTTTTTATCAACTTAATTATTTCGTTAAAAAATCAAAAATAACAATTGATTGGGAAAAAAAAGATATTTATACAAAAGCGAAATACTATATCTTAATGATTTTTAAATATCTAGCAATCGATAACAATAAATTTTGTCCCAGTTGTGGAAACAGAAAAGAAATAGATAAATATTGTCAAGAGTTAATAAGCATTGTTAATAATTTGGAAAAAAGCGAAAATATTTTCAAAAAAAGTTGTGAATTATTAATCCAAAATATTTTTAATTATCGTGAAAACAACAAAAATATTGAGTTTAATAAAATATTTAAACAGGCAAATTTTACTGATTTTATCCTAACCCAAATGAATATTGAAAATAAAAATTTATCAAAAGATAGACAGAAAGATATTGCTAATCAACAAGGAGTAATCCCTTTTTATTAGATAAATATAGAAATGCCCTCAGATTTTTAAATACAATGAATTTTATATTGTCTCTAATTCATCAGAAATTAACTCTTGCAAATCTTCATCGCAATGTGAATTAAGATGAATAATTGATGCTAATAATTCTGCTAAAATATCTCCTTTTTGACTGTCAGTTAGATTGGATAATTCTAGTTGATTAATTAAAGAAATTACGGTTTGACATTCATTTTGTAATTCAATAATTAGGTGATTTAATGTAGAATTTCTAATATTATTTTTTCGATCAGTTACTTGCATTATTTTTTACCTAATCTTTTTAATACTTGTTCAATTCCTTTATCAAAGGCTTTGATTTCCTTTTGCCAATGTTCAGTAATTCGATTTTCTAAAGATAAAATTGCTTTTTTAAAATGACTTCTTTTCATAAATTTAAGCGATCGCAAAGTTCGTATATTTACGAGTTTCAGGATCATGAAAAGCTAAAACTATATCCTCTTTTGGTACACCTTCGGTTAATAATTCGTTAGCAATACCTTCTTCTGTCCAATCTTCCTCAATATAAATTTTCTCATTTTTAATACGAATATGAACTTGAATATTTCTGATTTTTTTCTTACCTTCCCACCCCATAAAAAGCCAAAAATATTGATCATGTACTTCATCAAAAACAAGACAACTTTCCTGATCTAAATTAGCAGAGTCAGAAACCCAATCATGATATCCCGTCAATATCTTTTTAAGAGAAGTACGATACTTTTCTAATCTATCCATTGTAAGATTTCCTCCCGTTCCATATCAACAACAACCAATAGTAATTTATTTATTTGAGTAATATCTCTAATTGACTCTCTTTTAAAAAAATTTTCATAAACATCATCCTTAATAGCTAGATAAACTTTATATTCAGGTGCTGTTAGAGTGATTATGTTTTTATACAAAATATATTGTCCTAAAGCGATTTCAAAATCTCTCATGGGTGAAGGACTTAAGAAACTCTTTATTTCAACAATAATTTTACGTTCATTTTGTTCTGCAAGAATAGGTTTTTCCAATGCTAAATCAGCGAATAATTGAGCATCTTTATATTTAATTTTGTAAGGATCTGCCGTGATTTTCCAACCATCTTTTATTAAGGCATTTTTGACGGCATCATGGTAAATATCTTTTTTTGGCATTTTCCTCCTTGTAATTTTATCAGTCAAAAGGTGGGCAATGCCCACCCCACAGATTATACAGGCATACCTAAAATGTCCTCGATTTTCGGCATATCTTCTAAAGCAATAACGCGCCCTTCATCTTCAAAACCATCGATTTCATTGAAGTTTAAGTAACGGTATAATTCGCCCTTGAAAGGATCGATTTTCTCAGAAACGATCGCCCTGTACTCCTCCACAGTGGGAATCTTGCCTAGTAAAGCACATACCGCCGCCAACTCCGCACTACCAAGATAAACCCTTGCACCCTTACCCATACGATTATTAAAATTACGGGTAGAAGTAGAAAACACCGTAGCATTATCTTCCACACGGGCTTGATTACCCATACACAGAGAACAGCCAGGCATCTCAGTTCTAGCGCCCGCCGCCGCAAACACACCATAAACCCCCTCATTGCGCAACTGTTGCTCATCCATGCGGGTAGGAGGACATATCCATAAACGCCCTTTCACAGTACCAGCACCCTCAAGGATTTTCGCCGCCGCGCGGTAATGTCCGATGTTGGTCATACAAGAACCGATGAACACCTCATCCACCTTATCCCCAGCGCACTCTCTCATGAGTTTAACATTATCAGGGTCATTGGGTGCCGCCACGATAGGCTCTTTAATTTCATCAAGGTTAACCACGATGGTATCAGCATATTCCGCATCCTCATCCGCAGACATCAGGGAAGGATTTGCCAACCATTCCTCCATCTTGGCAATACGACGTAATAGGGTACGCGCATCTTGATAACCCCGGGCAATCATATTTTTCATCAAACTAACATTGGAGCGCAGATATTCCGCCACGGTTTCCTCACTTAGTTTAATGGTACTACCAGAACAAGAACGTTCGGCGGTTGCGTCGGTTAACTCGAAAGCCTGTTCTACTTTCAGATCAGGTAAACCTTCCATCTCCATGATACGACCATTGAAGACATTGATTTTATCCCCTTTCCCTGCGGTTAACTTGCCCTGTTGCATAGCTACCCAAGGAATGGCGTTAACGATGTCTCGTAGAGTTACCCCCGGTTGTAGTTCCCCTGTAAACTTGACCAATACCGACTCGGGCATATCCAAGGGCATAGCCCCCAAAGCCGCAGCAAAAGCCACTAACCCAGAACCTGCGGGGAAGGAAATACCCAAGGGGAAACGGGTATGGGAATCGCCCCCAGTACCTACGGTATCGGGTAATAACATACGGTTTAACCAAGAGTGAATGATGCCATCTCCCGGTTTGAGGGCAACACCGCCACGGGTAGCGAAAAAGTCAGGTAAGTCTTTGTGGGTTTTGATGTCCACGGGTTTAGGATAGGCGGCGGTATGGCAGAAGGTTTGCAGGGTTAAATCGGCGTTGAAACCTAAACAGGCTAATTCTTTTAATTCATCCCTTGTCATGGGGCCTGTGGTATCCTGAGAGCCAACGGTGGTCATAATGGGTTCGCAAGAGGTACCAGGGCGGATACCTTCTACGCCACAGGCTTTACCGACCATTTTTTGAGCGAGGGTGAATCCTTTACCGCTATCTTCGGGGGGGGTAGGACGTACAAAGAGGGTACTAGGTTCTAATCCTAACGCTTGACGGGTTTTATCGGTCAAAGCTCTACCAATCAAGAGGGGAATACGCCCCCCTGCCCTAACTTCGTCTAAGATTGTCTCGGGTTTGATGGTGAAGGTGGTGAGGGTTTCGCCTTTTTCGTTGGTGATTTTGCCTTCGTAGGGGTGAATGGTGATGACATCCCCTGTATTAAATTGATTAACGTCGCATTCGATGGGTAGGGCGCCGGAGTCTTCGGCGGTGTTGAAGAAAATGGGGGCGATTTTACCACCTAAAACATAACCGCCTGATTTTTTGTTGGGTACGAAGGGGATTTCTTCGCCGAGATGCCATAATACGGAGTTGATGGCAGATTTACGGGATGAGCCTGTACCCACTACATCCCCCACATAGGCGACGGGATGTCCTTTTTCTTTGAGTTTGGCAATGGTTTCTAACCCTTCTGGCATCCTTGATTCTAACATTGCTAGGGCATGGAGGGGGA
>NZ_JADEWC010000022.1 GCF_015207825.1 Cyanobacterium stanieri LEGE 03274 | reverse complement strand
CCCCTCCCCCTCCTCCACCAACTTTTGCTGAAAGGATTTTAATTTCGGGAATCATGGATGTGAATGGGCAGAATGTGGCGATTATTTCGACTCCTGAAGGGGGTTCGGTGCGCTCTGTCAGGGTGGGAGAGTCGATTATGGGTACAGATGGCATGGTAATGGTTCGGGCTATTCGTATTAATCCTCCTGAAGGTCAGTCGGTACAGTTGAAAGAGGGTTTATATGTTGTGGAACGCAATTTAGGAGGTTTAGAAGGTACGGTAGTTTTTGAGGAAATGGGTAAACAGGTTGTTCGTCAAGTGGGTGAACCGGCCCCCGTAGTTGAGACGAATCCGAATACTTAGTGTTGATTTTTATTTATTGTGTGTAGGAGTAAATTATGGAAAGAGTACAAAGAAAGATAAGGTGCGATCGCCTCCCATTAGCTATATATAGGGAAGTAGCGGCCCATCTAAGACAGATAAAAGGCATTGAAGTAAGTTTATTAGAACAAACCTCCCAAGAATTTCACCATCTACAAAGTCAGGTGGGGGGGTTATTGATAGAATATGATGGGGATCTCCCTACCAAGGAAAACGAGCAACTAGAATCAATTTTAGCTTACTATGCAAGTAAGTATAATTCATGGTCAAACCTTACCTAAAGAATGGAAAACAAAGATTCTAGTTTAGATAATATTTTAATTAAGTTAGAAAATATCTATAAAATCTATGGCAGTGGTAACACAGAAGTAGTTGCCCTGTCAGGGGTTAACTTAACCATTGAGTCGGGGGAATACTGTTCTATTATGGGAACTTCAGGCTCTGGTAAATCTACCATGATGAATATCTTAGGTTGTTTAGATAGACCTACTAAGGGAGAATATTATCTTAACGGAGATAATGTGGCTTCCTTGTCATCTCGGCAACTGGCCATAATTCGTAATCAGAGCATTGGTTTTGTATTTCAACAATTTCATCTTCTCCCCCAACTCAGTGCATTGGATAACGTTATTTTACCCATGAAATATGCGGGGGTATCCCCTGAGGAGCAAAAAACTAGGGCCGTAGAAGCCTTATCAAAAGTAGGATTAGAAAATCGTCTTTATAACCGTCCTAATCAACTTTCGGGAGGACAACAACAGCGAGTGGCGATCGCCCGTGCCATAGTCAATAAACCCCTGATCCTCTTAGCCGACGAACCCACCGGAGCCCTAGACACAGAAACCACCCAAGAAGTAATGGAAATCTTTGCTCAGTTGAATAAAGAAGGAATGACCATAATTTTAGTCACCCATGAACATGAAGTAGCCGAACTTACCCATCGAATCATCCAATTTTCTGACGGTAAAATCATTCATCAGAACCATAAAACCTCCAACCTAATTCAACCAAGAGCTTAAGAATCGAGCCTTTCCAACTCCCCCTCCATCAAATCCTCCACATGGGCATACTCATCCAATATCAAAGGCAATAACTCCCCAATGGCCTCCATATTGCCATCCTGACAATGCCCCTCAACCTGCCGACACAAATCGGACAGGTAACTAGCCCCAAGGGTAATACTACTAGACTTGAGGGTATGGGAATTAATCTTAATTTGTGCCAAATCCTTTTTCTCCACCCCAACTTTAAGATCCTCTACCAACTTAGGACTATCCTCTAAATAAGAATTGATTAAGTCTTGAAAAACTTCCTCAAAATCCTCCTCCCCTATCATATCCTTTAACTCAGCAATTATATTTTGATCTAATTCAGTCATCGAACGCTTAATAACGGGTTTTTCCTTTTGGTAACTACTATTAAATATAACGGCAGAATCGGATCTTCTCACGGTTTTTAACTTTTCAATTAATGCTTCTACCCTCACAGGCTTCGACAAATAATCATCCATTCCCGCCTCCAAACATCTTTCCCTATCCCCTTCCATGGCATTAGCCGTCATGGCAATAATATGGGGCGGTTGTCCATGGAAATCATTATTAGAACTATTCCAAAGGGTACGTATTTGACGAGTAGCCGTTAAACCATCCATTTCTGGCATTTGTACATCCATCAAAATTAAATCATAAGACTGACGGCGTAAAGTATCTAAAACCTCCAACCCATTAGCAACCACATCAGCACGATAACCCAAACGCTTGAGAATATTAGTAATTACCTTTTGATTGATAATATTATCCTCGGCGATGAGAATTTTAAGGGGAGTTGTCAGGGCTAATTCTTGCCCTCCCATGGTATCAGTCAAAGAAATATTCGCTAACTGATTAGGTTTGGCTTTTAAATGGGGATTTTGAACTATTTTTGACAAAACATAATATAGTCTTGACTGCTTGATGGGCTTAATGAGGGTTGCCGCCCAATTTACCTGCCCGAGAGCTTTTTCGATTTCTGCGTGTCCAATGGAACTTAGTAAAATAAGGGGAGTATGATGATATTTTTCCATGGCACTAATGGCCTTAGCCAAGGTAACCCCATCCATTTTGGGCATTTGCATATCAAGAATAGCCAAATCAATATCTGGTTGTCCTTGAATCACTTCTAGGGTTTCTTTTCCTGAAGCGGTTACTAACACTTCTAACCCAAACTTACGACACTGGGTAAGCAACATACGACGATTAATTTCATTATCATCAACGATTAAAACTTTTTTCCCTCGTAATAAAGAATTTTGAGTTTCGATAGCGGTGGGATTATCGCTAGAAAATCTGGTTTTGATGGTGAAACAAAATTTTGAACCAAGGGTTTCACTATGGGAAGTAATCTGCCACCCAGGGGGGCAATCCCCTGCCACATGACCTTTACTTTCTACCCACATACTACCACCCATTAAGTTAACTAATTTCTGACAGATGGCTAAACCTAATCCTGTGCCACCATAGTTGCGGGTGGTGGAGGCATCTACTTGGGAAAAGGCTTTAAATAGTTTATCCATGCGGTTACTTGGGATGCCAATGCCTGTGTCTTCTACCACAAAGAGTAGGTAACCTAATTGACTATCGGAAAGGTGAGGAGAATGGATATTAACCGATAAAACCACTTCTCCTTTGGGGGTAAATTTGACGGCGTTACTGAGGAGGTTTACTAATACTTGTCTTAGGCGGGTAACGTCACCAATGATAGAAGGTGATATTTCGGGATCGAGAAAATAGACTAATTCAATATTTTTTTGGGATGCTTTGGGGGCTAATAAGTCGAGGGATTCTTCTACTACTTGATAGAGGGAGAAGGGTTGTTGTTCGAGTTCAAGTTTTCCTGATTCAATTTTGGAGAAGTCTAGTATGTCGTTTATGATGCTTAGAAGGCTATCACTACTGGTGCGGATGATTTCGGTAAATTCTTGTTGTTCGGGGGTTAATTCGGTGTCGAGTAGTAATCCTGTCATACCGATAACGGCATTCATGGGGGTACGGATTTCATGGCTCATGGTGGCTAAAAATTGACTTTTGGCAAGGTTAGCGGCTTCGGCTTGTTCTTTGGCAATTCTCAATTCTTGCTCTACTTTTACTTTATCGGTAATGTCGGTGATTGTACCCACGAGACGATAAGGTTTACCTTCGCTGTCAAAGTCTCTTTTTCCTTTGGCTTGTACCCAAACGTAATTGCCGTCACGGTGTTGGAGACGGTGAATATTTTGATATAGTTCTTTTTTGTTGTTGAGGTATAAATAAATTTCTTGGAGGTTATTTTCTTTGTCTTCGCTATAAATACGCTCAAACCATGTGTCTAGGGTGGGGGGTAAGGGATTTTGTTCGTAGCCAATGATACGCATCCATGCGGGGGAGTAATATACTTCGTTGGTGTTTAGGTTCCAATCCCAGATGCCGTCGTTGGTGCCTGATACGGCTAGTTCGTAGCGTTCGTCTTTTTCTCTGAGTCTTTGTTCTATTTGTTGTTTTTTTTCTATCTGGAGTTCTAGTTTTTGGGTGTTTAGTTGTAGTTCTTGGGTGCGCTCTGCTATCCTGATGGCTAAATTTTCTTTTGATTCTCTTAGTTGAGTAAATTTTTCCCTGAGAACCATTACCATGGATTGATAGTTGTTACTGAGGATTTCTATTTCTTCGATGGTGGTTTGTTGCCATTCTATGGCTTGGTCTGAGGTTATTTTTTCTGGTAAGTCGGTGGTTATGGTGGTAAGGGTTTTGATGGGTTGTACGATGTTTTGACTAATTTTATAGGCAACGAAGAAGGTGATTAGGACGATAATCATCATGATCGCTAAGAGTCTTACATAATATCTTTGTAAGTTATCGACGTAGGGTTGGGTAGCTACACTGGTTATTATTCTTAGGGGTATGGTTTCGGGAAGGGGAATTTGTTGGAAGTAGCTTGATTGTCGCCATCTTGACATAATTGGCGTGCCTGGCATTATGGGCAGGGAATGATATATATTTTCGTCGGGATATGGGCTTGGGTAACTGGGCGATCGCACAGGAGTTTGCTCCACCCCACGCACTTCATAATCGTTATTGGTTTGTAGGGTAAAAAAACGATTTTCTATATGATGGGAACTAGAACTTAATATTATTTTGTTATCAGAGCCAAGGAGAAATATATCTGTTTGAAAAATTTGGGCGTTATCGTTGATAAAGGTTTCTAAGGTTTGGACATTTATTGCTCCATAAACTAACCCTGACCATTGATTATTTTTAATAATGGAACTGACAAAACCAATGTGTAAAGTTTTATTGGCAATGTCGCTATGTAGTTCGGTAATTAGATTTTCTTGATTAAATTCTGAAACAATAAATTGTTCTGTGTTGCTAATATCTAATCCTAATAATTCTTCTATTTTTTCTTCTTGATTGGTTACTACATTGGTTATTATTCCTTGTGGATTGGTAATATAAATCTTGTCAAAATAAGGTAAGATTTCCAATATTTTTGATAAATTTGTTTCTACGAGATTATTCGATTCTTGTTGGGCTAAAAGAGCGATCGCCCTTTTATTATCTTCTTGCCATAAAACAATTTTATTAGTTAAACTTTCGGACACTTGATTTAAGCGAGAAACGATCTGACTTTCTATTTCTTGTAATTGATGATTACTGGCGATAATGCTAAACAACAATAAAGGTATAAAAGTACAGATAATTAATATATTAAAAAGGGTTTGCTCGAAGGGTAAGATTAATTTTTTAGGAGAAATTTTTAACCATTTATCAATAGGTAAATAATAGATAAAAACACTAGCTATTATTGCATTTAATATCCCATTTATAGCTTGTTTTAGAATTATCAATAAGACCCCTAAAAAAGATACTTTAAGAATGTAAAAATAAAATACAAAAATTAAGGGAACAGCTACAACAATCCAAAAATAAGCACTTAATAAAACTAGACTTTTTGACTTTCTTTGCCACCAAAAATTAACAAAAAATGCTTCCAAACTATAAATAATTACTGAATAAATATGTCCCCATAAAAAATAGGTATGTATGGCCGCAATAAAACCACTAATCCCCCCCCAAAACTTGCCATAATAATAGGATATTAACCAAACAAAAATACTACCAAAAATAAAGTCAACACCAAAAAATAATCTCAAATTAAAGTAGTTACCCAAATAGGCCAAAATTATTAGGGCAAATAAACCAACATTAATTTGTTTAACTTTATTCTTCATAGTAAAAAATAAACGGAAAAATATCGAACAAGCAATACCTTAAAAATAAAATTACCTAACCATACTTGTCTCGATTCCAACGGCAGAAAATTATGTTAACGATGCCATTTTGTCACACCTCCAGGACTATCAATGAGGGTAACACCTTGCTCTTTTAATATATCCCGAATGCGATCGCCCTGTGCATAATTTTTATTTTGACGGGCAACAATCCTTTCTTGAACAAGGGCTTCAACTTCCTCATCACTCATTTGATTTGAAATAGACTCAGACTCATCATAATTATCCTCTAAGCCTAACACACGAGCCAAACTCGTTAAGGTGTACCACTTATCCCCCAACTCTTGGGATGATATGGTAGTTTTGCCCTCATGAATCAAAATATTTGCTTCTTTTCGTAACTCCTTAGCCAAATCAAATAAAATGGCAATACCCGCAGCAAAGTTAAAATCTCGGTCAACCTCTTGACAAAAACGCTCCTGAACAGATTTAATGATGCTATGCTGGGTCTTTGGTGTCCAATTTAAGGCTTCACCATGTTTTAAACCAAACTGTAAACCTTCAGCGAAGGTATGCCAACCATTGGTAGCTGACTCCATGGCATCCTTGGTAAAATCTATGGGCTTACGATAATTAGCCTGTAAAACAAACAACCTTACCGCCATCGGCTCGTATTGCTCTAACAATTCTCGGATAGTGATAAAATTACCCAAAGATTTAGACATCTTTTCCCCTTCAACCTTTACCATACCATTGTGCATCCAATAGTTAGCCAAGGATTTACCCGTCACCGCCTCCGATTGGGCGATTTCGTTTTCGTGGTGAGGAAAAATTAAATCATTACCCCCTGCATGAATATCAATGGTTTCCCCCAACATTTCTCGCACCATGGCCGAGCATTCAATGTGCCATCCGGGGCGCCCTTTACCCCAAGGGGAATCAAAACTAGGCTCACCGGGTTTAGCGGATTTCCAAAGGGCAAAATCGAAGGAGTTTTCTTTTTCTACCCCCGATTGATTAACTCTACCCCCTGCCCCCGCTTGTAAGTCTTCTAATTTACGTCCTGATAATTTACCGTAGGGGCTAAACTTGTTAACAGAATAATAAACATCGCCGCCCTTTTCATAGGCATAGCCTTTTTGTTCTAATTCCCAGACTAATTTTTTGATACCATCAAGGGCATGGGTGGCTCGAGGATAGGCATCAGCAGGGGTAACATTGAGTTTTTCCATATCCTCGAAATAGGCTTTAATAAAACGCTCTGAAACTTCTTCCATGGAGCTATTTTCTTGCCTAGCACGGTTTAAAATTTTATCATCGATGTCTGTGAAGTTTTGGATATAAGTAACTTTATAGCCGCGCCATTGTAGATATTTTCTCACTACATCCCAAACAATACAAGTACGGGCATGACCTAAATGACAGTAATCATATACAGTAATACCGCAACAATACATTTTTACTTCGTTTTCGGTGACGGTATTAAATTCTTCTTCTCGATTGGAAAGACTGTTGTATAAGGTGATTTTACTGTTAATCATTTTCCCGTTATTTTTTAAAGGCAATACTTACTATTTTACAGTAGTTTAACAACGGCTATGGATTACCATTTTCACAAAAAAACAGAGACGCAGAATAGCACGTCTCTAGGGTAAATTAGTCATCATGAATGGGAATTTGACAGTAATAAAAAATAATCAATCAATATATATTTTCTAGCTTAAGGAAGCACCGCTGCGATCGTAACTGACACGAAAGCTAGAATTGGGTTTACCCTGAGTACCTCCAGAATATTCCCCCGGATTAATATCCATGCCGATTTCCGATGCGACTCTACCTAACATGGATTGCTGACGATTTTTGATGGCGTGGTGGTGACGCATCATGAGACGACGGGCTTGGCTTTCAGTGTTCATAATTCTTTCTCCTAGTCAATTAATTTAAAAGTTTTTCTTAATTGATCCTATTTAAACATTATTTCTGTATAAAATGCTACATTTTAACTAAAAAGTTACAAAAATTAATCTTGGATAGAAGGAGATTTGAGCGTAAAATGGTAAGTCGGACAAGGAAGAGAAAAAAGATTTTCTGCTCCCTCATAAGTAAAAGTGTTAATGACGGTGAAACCTAATTCTCAAATTTATCGACAGGTGAGAATCTTAAATCCTGTGTGTGCAGTGGATGATATTACTGATGTATTGGTGATAGATGGGCAGATTGATAAAATTGGACAAAATCTGAGCTATGATCATCTTGCGACGGAAGTGGTTGAGGGAGATAATTTGATTGTTGCCCCGGCACTGGTGGATATATATAGCAGTAGTGGTGAGCCTGGATATGAGGATAGGGAAACCCTTATGAGTCTGAGTGAAGCCATGAGGGCAGGGGGTTTTAGTCGAGGGGCAATTTTGCCTAATACTAATCCTGTGATTGATAATCCTGCTATTTGTGCTTTGATTGAGAGTCGGGGGAGGGATTTACCTGCTCATTTTTATTTATGGGGTGCTTTAACGAATGGTTTGAAGGGGGATGTCATGGCGGAATTGGCTTCTTTGGCTGATGCGGGGGTGGTGGGTTTTACGGATAATCAACCCTGTGACAATCTTTTGTTGTTGCGACGGATGTTGGAGTATGCTCACCCTTTTGATTTGCCCGTGGCTCTTTCCCCTAGTAATATGCAGTTGCGAGGGGCTGGGGTGGTGAGGGAAAATAGTACTTCTGTGCGTCTTGGTTTGGTGGGTTGTCCTGCTATTAGTGAAACCGTTGCGATCGCCTCTATCATTGAATTAGTAGCCCTGACTAGAACCAAGGTTCATTTAATGAGGGTTTCCACCGAAAGGGGGGTAAAATTAATCGCCCAAGCCAAGGAGGAAGGTTTACCCATCACCGCCAGTGTTAATTGGCATCATCTTTTACTTAATAGCGAGGCGGTAGAGAGTTACGACCCCAATTTGAAGTTAAACCCCCCGTTAGGGGCAGAAAATGACCGTCTAGCCCTCGTTGAGGGCATAAAAAATGGGGTTATCGATGCCATCGCCGTTGACCATACCCCCTACACCTATGAAGAAAATACCGTTGCTTTTTCAGAATCACCCCCTGGGGCGATCGGTTATGAGTTAATCTTGCCTTTGTTGTGGGATAATTTGGTAAATACCCGAACTTTGAGCGCCCTTAAACTCTGGGAAGCACTCAGCGTGAATCCTTTACGGTGTTTTAATCAAAAGCCCATTAGTTTACAAGCAGGAGAAAAAGCAGAGTTAATCTTATTTGCACCCCAACAATCTTGGCAAGTTACCCCCCAAAGTTTAAAATCCTTATCTAGTAATACCTATTGGTTAAATCAAGAAATTAGGGGGAAAATCTTAAGCAATTGACAATGGACAATGGACAATGGACAATTTAACCTCATTGGGCTTTATCTAATCTGGTAATTATTTACCAGCCACTATATTGGTTATGAAACAAACAGGACTAAGAATATACTAAATATATTGAATTTGACTGAATCTTTTAAGATAAAAGTCCCCAGAACCCTTGAAGTGGTGATTCAAAGTAGGAAAAACCGCTTAAACCTTTGCTACTAAAAGAATACAGAGTTTTGCGATTTTCAGAATTAATAAGAAGTAGTTAAAAATGTTTATATTATCAATTTATAACTATAAAACATCGAAAACTGTTCCCAGTTCCCCGTTCCCCGTTCCCCACCTTAACCAAAAAATTTTATTAACATTATAAATTATCAAATAAACATCATGACAACCAAAGAAAAACTGTACGAAGGCAAAGCAAAAATTATATATCCTACCGATGATGAACGGGTTTACCTAACCTATTATAAAGATTCGGCTACTGCCTTTAATGCCCAAAAAAAAGGTACGATTACCGATAAAGGAAAGGTTAACTGTGCGATCGCCTCTGCCTTGTTAACCTACCTCGAAAAAAAAGGCATCCCTACCCACTTCATCGAAAAAGTATCCGAGCGGGAAATGCTAGTTAAAGCAGTGAAAATAATTCCCCTCGAAGTAGTAATAAGAAACATCGCCGCCGGGAGTTTATGTAGAGAAACAGGATTACCCGAAGGACAAATATTACCCCAACCCCTAGTAGAATTTTACCTCAAAGACGATGCCCTACAAGATCCTTTACTAACCCCCGATAGATTAGCACTATTAAATATTGCCACCAACGAGCAAATTAAACAACTACAAACCCTTGCCAAAACCATTAATCAACACCTCATCGAATTTTTTAAGAGTTGTCAAATTACCCTCGTTGATTTTAAACTCGAATTTGGCTTAGATCATCAAAATAATATTTTACTCGCCGATGAAATAAGCCCTGATACCTGTCGCTTATGGGATACTCAGGAACAAGATAAAGAAAAAAGAGTCATGGATAAAGATCGATTTAGGAAAGACTTAGGAGAGGTGGAATCAGCCTATCAAAAAGTATTAACTAGAGTCCTAAATCAAATTGAAAAACTCGAAAATAGCTAGTATATTAAAGAGAATTATTTTTATTATAAAAAAACTGGTGTGTGGCTGTGAGCAACAATCAAATGAGCAAAAAAAAATTAAATTATAACTCTGTGGTGCAAAAAAAGAACATCGTCCCAAAGGCAGATAACATGACCCTACTTTTTAAAGTTACTAATAACAATGGTCATGGTGTATCTATCCATAAAACATCCATGGCAAACCTAGTAACAAAATTTCCCATTCTCTCTGCCCTTCTCTTTTTAACTACTTTTATGGTAAGTCAACCCTTATCAGCCAATGCAGAAGTAGAAAAAGAAGACAATTCTTCCCCAACAACCAATTTACAATTTAATCTTAGCTCCGTTGCCCACCAGCCCCCTAACTTTCTCCCTCAAAATGTAGAAATAAACCAAGCCCCAACACCAGAAGATTTTGTTACAGAAAGTAACCAGCCATTAGAAACTTTTACCGAAGGTATAAATAAGCCACAAGAAATATCCCCTAACTTAGAAATAGCACTTAAAGACAAGAGTAACCAAGAAATATCCCCTAACTTAGAAATAGCAGTTGAAGACAAAAGTAATCAAGAAATCATCTCCCCTAACTTAGAAATCAATATTGACTCTCAATCTTCTTCCCCCCAACAAATCCTTTTAGCCCAAAATAATCCATCATCAAGCCAAGAAGAAGCAAGGGTATTAGTGGCAGAAGTTGTCGTAGAAGGAGTAGAGGGAGAATTAGAAGACTTAGTCTATAACGTCATTAGAACCGCCCCGGGGCGTACCACCAGCAGAAGCCAACTACAAGAAGATATTAACGCTATTTTTGCTACGGGCTTTTTTAGTGATGCCAATGTCGTGCCTAGTGATACTCCTTTGGGGGTGAGAATTACTTATACTGTAGCTCCCAACCCTGTATTACAAAGAGTGCAATTACAAACGGTTTCAGGCACAAGCCCCGAAGCCCAAGTACCCCCAGAAGTAGTAGATGAACTATTTGGGGAGCAATATGGTTCAATCATTAATCTAAGGGATTTACAAGAAGGTATTTCTGGGATTAATACTTGGTATAGTGACAATGGCTTTGATTTAGCTCAGGTGGTTAGCTCTCCTCAAGTGTCACCCGATGGGGTTGTGACTTTGATAATTGCGGAAGGGGAAATTGAGGACATCCAAGTTAAATATTTTAATGAGGATAACGAGGAGGTTGACGGTAAAACTAGGGAATTTATTATTACTAGGGAAGTAGAGCTAAAACCGGGAGATATTTTTAATCGTAATACGGCACAAAGGGATTTACAAAGGGTATTTGGTTTAGGTATTTTCCAAGATGTTCGTCTTTCTTTTAGTGAGGCTGAAGATCCTTCCAAGGTGGTTATGAATATTGAGGTAGTACAAGGTAATACAGGATCGATCGCCGCCGGGGCCGGTATTAGTTCTAATAGTGGCTTTTTTGGAACGTTGAGTTATCAGGAACAAAACCTTGGGGGTAATAATCAAAATCTGGGAGCAGAATTTCAGTTAGGGGAAAGGGAATTATTATTTGATTTAAGTTTAAGAGATCCTTGGATTGCGACAACTCCCGATCGCACCTCATACATTGCTAATATTTTCCGTCGTCGTTCTATTTCCCTTGTGTTTGATGGTACGGATACCGAGAGTATTAGAACGGAAGTGGGAGACACCCGCCCTAGGGTAGTGCGTACGGGTACGGGAATCACTTTTTCTCGCCCCCTTGCCGAAGATCCTTTCACCCGTCCAGAATGGACACTGAGCGCAGGTTTACAATATCAAAGGGTGGAAATTAAAAACACCGATGGAGATTTAAGCCCTCGATCTTCCGCTGAATTTGGTAATGAGTTATTATCCATTAGTGAATCTGGGCAGGATGATCTTTTCTTGGTTCGTTTTAACGCCGCGCGCGATCGCCGTAACAACCGCTTACAACCCACTGAGGGCAGTTTCTTCCTTGTGGGTATGGAGCAAACTGTTCCCCTTGGTTCTGGTAATATTCTATTTAATCGCATTCGTGCTAACTATAGTCACTATATCCCTGTTAATTTCCTTGATTTTGATTTTGCAGAAGGTCCCCAAGCCCTTGCTTTTAATGTTCAAGCAGGTACTGTCCTTGGAGATTTACCACCCTATGAAGCCTTCGTTTTAGGGGGTAGTAACTCCGTTAGGGGCTATGGGGAAGGGGATTTAGGTAATGGACGTACTTTTATTCAAGCTAGTGCGGAATATCGTTTCCCCATTTTTTCCATTGTGGGGGGTGCTTTATTCCTCGATTTTGGTAGCGATCTTGGTTCTGGTTCATCGGTGCCTGGGCAACCTGCGGAGGTGAGAGGTTTAAATGGTACTGGTTATGGTTATGGTTTGGGGGTTAGAATTCAATCTCCCGTAGGCCCTATCCGTATTGATTATGGTGTTAATGATGAGGGCGATAACCGTATTCACTTCGGTATCGGTGAGCGATTCTAAGCAATGGACAATGAAACTAGATTGATTTTGTCTTGCTAATTTGGGGGGAAACTGAATAGATTATAGGTAGAAACATAGAAACCTTAACAATAGTATAAGGTATGGACACAAAAACCATTCCCTATTGCCTATTCCCCGTTCCCTATCCTAACCAAATCTTTTTTTGTTAACCCCTATTTCTATTTATAATTCATGACTAATTTACTAGAAGTAAAAGATGTTTATGCAGGATATATTAAGGACTTGAATATATTACAGGGCATTAATTTTCGCATTGAACCGGGGGAGTTAATCACTGTAATTGGGCCTAATGGCGCGGGAAAGTCCACCCTTGCAAAAACGATTTTTGGGTTATTGACTCCTAATCAGGGGAAAATTATTTTTAAGGATCGTAATATTGCTGGGTTAAAGTCCAATGAGATTGTTAAGTTGGGGATGTGTTATGTTCCCCAGATTTCTAATGTTTTTGCTACTTTGACGGTGGAGGAAAATTTGGAAATGGGGGCTTATACTCTTTCTGGTTCTTGTAAAAAGCAAAAGGAGATGGTTTACACCATGTTTCCGAAGTTAAAGCAACGTTTGAGGCAAAAGGCAGGAACTTTGTCGGGGGGAGAAAGGCAAATGTTGGCCATGGGTAAGGCTTTGATGTTAGATCCTGATTTGCTGTTGTTGGATGAACCTTCGGCGGCGCTTTCGCCTATTTTGGTTAATGATGTTTTTGAACAAATTAAGGCGATTAATGCTACGGGAAAGGCAATCGTTTTGGTGGAACAAAATGCCAAAAAAGCCCTTATGATGGCCGATAGGGGCTACGTTTTAGAAAGTGGCAAAGATGCGATCGAGGGTAAGGGTTCTGATTTATTAGATAATCCTTTGGTGGGTGAGTTATATCTTGGGACTCGTCATGATTGAGTCTTCCAACAGATTAATCCGAGGATTTTTTAGCTTCAATGGAACACCAGTTTTCTTTGGAATTATAACCCGTGATCTGCCAATTATTATCCTTGAGAATTTGTTTTATATCATCGGCTTGAGTGACTAAGATACCGCTTAAAACTACCCATCCTTGGGGTTTAATAATATCTCCCATATCAGGGATCATGGTTTTAATAATTTCGGCGAGAATATTACACACCATGCCATCAAATTTTTGATTAGTTACTTTTTTGATTTTATCTATACTACCTTGATAAACTTCGATATTATCAATATTGTTAAACTGCATATTTTCTTCGGTAGCCCTCACCGCAAGGGAATCAATATCACTAGCAATTATCTTTTCTACCCCCAATAAACGAGCGGTTAAGGATAAAATTCCTGTACCACAACCAATATCGGCCATGGTTAAGGGTTTATTTTTATGCTCTAATTGTCTTTCTAAGGCTTCCATACATAGTTGAGTGGTGGGGTGAACCCCTGTGCCAAAAGCAGATCCTGGATCTAAGCGGATTACGTGGCGATCGCACTCAGGGGGTACATCAATCCAAGCGGGATAGACAACCATTTTCTGACCAATTTCCATGGGTTGCCAATGATCTTTCCAACTACTACTCCAATCTTGATCATCCATGGATTCATAGGAAAAATCAAATTCTTGACCATCAAAATCATCCCTAATGGTATTACTTAAAATATCTAACTGAGCTTCGGTAACATCAATTTTAGGTACATATCCTTTAACATACCAGATACCATCTTCCTGAATCAGAGCCGAACCTTTACAACCAAACTCCTGTAGATGCCAAAAGATAGTATCCTCTAAATCAGGCACATTTTTTATTTTAATTTCCCACCAAGAAGAATTCATATATTAGTTATTAGATATAGTTAATCAAAATTGGAATGAAAGGCTATCGAATACCACAATATTTATATGATGAGGCTTTCAGAAAAGCAAAGTGTCTTAAACACAATTGAAGTAACTATAAGAGGAACTGAAAAGCTGTTTTCATATCAAGTCCGCTTGATCACTTACAAATTAGCAATATCAATATTTTAGTTCAATTTATTCAACGAACTACCGTTAGCCGTATAATTCATTACACGATGTGGCTACTGTGTTTTTTTACAAGGGGCTTTAACCCCCTTGCGTTGAATAATGACAATGACTTATAAACTTACGGTATAAGCATCGGTAACACCGCCTACCTTGAGGATTTCAGGTAAAACGCCCTCAGGTAAAGGATCATCGATACTGAGTACCATGACAGCGTCCCCACGGACGATTTTACGCCCTACTTGCATACTGGCAATGTTAACGTTAAAGTTACCCAACAAAGAACCGATTTTACCAATAATACCTGGTACATCACGGTGGAGGGTAAATAACATATAAGTATTGGGGGGAACGTTGACTGGGAATCCGTTGATGCTGGTGATACGGATTTCGCCATCGTTTAATAAAGCACCAGTTACAGCGTGAGTGCCTTTAGTGCCAACGGCTTCGAGGTAAATGGAGTTACTGTAATCTTTGATGGTGGCGTCTCTGGTTTCTACTAGGTGGATGCCTCTTTCTTTGGCTTCGATGGCGGCGTTAACATAGTTAACTCTTTCCCGGAGGGCTTTGGATAGTAAACCTTTGAGGGAGGCAGTAACAAGGGGTTGACTACTATTATCTGCTAAGTCTCCTTGTAGTTTAACATTTAAGCTCTCCACACGATCGCCCGCTAATTGTCCTACCAAATTACCGAGGGTTTCAGCTAAACGCATATAAGGACGTAATTTTTCCATGACATCGGGGCTTAATCCTGGGATATTCACCGCACTACGGGCAGGAAGTCCGAGTAATACATCCCTAATCTGCTCGGCTACGTCAATGGCAACGTTTACTTGAGCTTCGGCGGTGGATGCACCAAGGTGAGGGGTTAAAATAATATTATTACCCAATTCCCTTAATTTAGATTCCCCTAAAGGCTCAGAGGCAAACACATCAAGGGCTGCACCGCCTATTTTACCTTCCTTAAGAGTTTCATAAAGGGCATCTTCATCGATGATACCACCCCTAGCACAGTTAATAATTCTGGCGTGGGGCTTCATTTTGGCAAGGGATTGGGCGTTAATTAAGTTAGCGGTTTCTTTGGTTTTAGGAATATGGAGGGTAATATAATCAGATTCACTGAAAAGAATGTCTAAATCTACGAGGGTACAACCCAATTGATTGGCTCTTTCTTGGGAAATGAAAGGATCATAGGCTAAAATTTTCATACCCATGGCTTTACCAACCTTTGCCACATGGGAGCCGATTTTACCTAAACCTACTACCCCGAGGGTTTTTTTGTAAACCTCAGAACCGATATAACTTTTACGATCCCATTTTCCTTCTTTTACTGACTGATTGGCATCGGGAATGTGACGGGAAAGAGACAACATCATGGCCAAAGCGTGTTCAGCCGCTGCGATGGTATTTCCTTCGGGGGAGTTTACCACCACAATCCCTTTACGGGTAGCCGATGGCACATGGACGTTATCAACTCCAACCCCTGCTCTACCAATAATTTTCAGGTTATCGGCCGCTTGGATTACTTTTTCTGTAACCTTTGTGCCTGAGCGAATCATTAAGGCATCATATTCGGGAATGATGGCGGTTAATTCGTCTTCGGATAATCCTGTTTTGATGTCAACTTGGGCTACTTGGGTGAGAATTTTAATACCTGCCTCATCGACAGAGTCTGATACTAGAACTTTTGCCATACTAAATATATAAATAATCTTAATTGTACTAAGGGCGATCGCCCCTGGATCAGCTTTTATAGATCATTCACTGATCGCCTTTGTAATATTATCATTATTCTCTATCCTTATCTGTTTAAAAAATTTACCCCCTCAACCTCTAATCTATCGAATTCCACGGTATTAAAAAAATCTTCTCCATTTCAGATTAAGGGCGATCGCCTTTTCTCCCATATCATAAGTAAAAATTATCCTAATCATACTTGACAATTATATCGCTATAAAGTAATATAAGAATATAGCAATATATAGGCTATACAAAAAATACACCACAAATAAAGAAATCATGACAACAATACTACAGCAAGGAAAAATTTCGAGCTGGGAACATTTCTGTCAATGGATTACCTCTACAAAAAACCGCTTATATATAGGCTGGTTTGGAGTATTAATGATCCCCACATTGTTAACAGCAACCACCTGTTTTATCATTGCCTTCATCGCCGCTCCCCCCGTGGATATTGATGGAATTCGAGAACCTGTATCGGGTGCATTACTTTATGGTAATAATATAATTACTGCCGCCGTAGTACCTAGTTCCAATGCCATCGGCCTACACTTTTACCCCATTTGGGAAGCCGCCACCCTCGACGAATGGTTATATAACGGAGGCCCTTACCAGTTAATTATTTTCCATTTCCTCATTGGTATCTTTTGCTATATGGGCAGACAGTGGGAATTATCTTACCGCCTTGGTATGCGTCCTTGGATTTGCGTTGCCTACAGCGCCCCTGTATCCGCAGCCACCGCCGTTTTATTAATTTACTCCATTGGGCAGGGTTCTTTTTCCGATGGTTTACCCTTAGGTATTAGTGGTACTTTTAACTTTATGTTTGTTCTTCAAGCCGAACATAATGTATTAATGCACCCCTTCCATATGATAGGTGTCGCGGGAGTATTCGGAGGGGCTTTATTCTCCGCCATGCACGGCTCTTTGGTAACATCTTCTTTAATTCGGGAAACCACTGAAACTGAATCTCAAAGTTTAGGTTATAAATTTGGACAAGAAGAAGAAACCTACAATATCGTAGCTGCCCATGGTTATTTTGGTCGCCTCATATTCCAATATGCTTCCTTCAATAACAGCCGTGCTTTACACTTCTTCTTAGGTGCTTGGCCTGTGGTGGGCATTTGGTTTGCCGCCCTTGCGGTATCTTGTTTCGCCTTTAATCTTAATGGTTTTAACTTTAACCACTCTATCCTTAACAGTGAGGGAAAAGCCATCAACACTTGGGCTGATGTGATTAACCGTGCCAACATTGGTATTGAAGTAATGCACGAACGCAATGTTCATAACTTCCCCCTAGATTTAGCTAGTGCCGAGCCTGTTTCTGCTCCAATTATTAATGGTTAATTTGCTTATAATCTAACTAAATAAAATATTATACTTCTCTATTTTAGGGGAGTATTTTATTATTTATAGGAAGGATTACTGAGGATGCAATATTTAATATTTTCTTGGTATTATTCACTACTTAAAGCCTTTTTGTCTTGAGCATAATCTATTTTAGAAAATTTTTATAATGTGTATTTTCATCATTACACTTGATTAATAAGTAAATTCTTTTGAGTTTCATAATAATTAGTTGTGGTTAATAAAATATTCAAAAAAAATAGATTTTTATCACAATAAAATCAGGAATAAACACTAAAATTAGATATTTTTGTACTAGATTGTTAAGGATAAAAAAAGATGTATAATGTAATGCCCAGCCATCAGATGTATTAGGGGCGTACTATTAATGCAAATTAACTAATCAATCCACCAATGAATCAGATCACTGACCAAAAGTCTATTTTAAAAAGATCTGCTACGCAGTATAAAAATCCAAGATATGAGCAATATTTATTAGGGAAAAAAAATAACTTACACTATGTACAACCATCGGCGATCGCCCTTCTTTATAGTTGTGGAGAAGAAAATATTAATGAATTATTTTGGGAAAATATATCAGAACCATACCGCTCAATTTTAGAAGACTGCTATCTAGTGGCAGAAGATAGAAAATATACAAAATTAAATCAAATTACTAATAATATTAAATATGACAAACTAAATTATATAAAATTAGGTGTGCAACTTCACCAAGTGAAGTATTATCAACTATATAAAGAATCCTACAATTCCTTTAAAGACTATTGTGAGCAAGAAATACATTATCCCGTATGGAGAGCAAACAAAATTATTAAAGCCTCAAGAGTTGCTATTCAACTAATTAAATATGGATTCAGAATTATTCCTCAAAATGAAGCTCAAGCCCGTCCTTTAGTCACACTAACGGAGGATGAATTATACGAAAAATGGCAAGAAGTCTTGGATACTTATCCTTTTCATAGTATCACGGCTAAAAAAATCAAAAAAATGATTTATGGAGAAAAATATGCAGAAAAAGGAACATTAAAATTACCCTTAAAAGTATTAGAAGAAATTGAAATTAAAGCCATAGAAAATGGTGTTTCTGTAGAAAAATTATTAATTCAAGTTTTTCGAGGCGAAGTAACTATTAATAAAGATGGGGGTATGAATAATAAAGATCAAGAAGAAGAAAATATAGAAAAAATTAACCCTCAAGTGATGGAAAAATGGCAAGAAGATTTAAAAACAATATCTTTAAATGAAGATAATGAAATCGATAATTTTGCAGATAGTTTAGCCGAGGAAATTAGTAATACCGTTAGCGACTTTAAATCTATTATTAAAAAGTGCTTCTTTAAAACTTTTTTACAACCCCTCTTAGGGGAAAATTAGTCAAAAAAATTCCCCCTTACTGCTCAAAAGTATAGGGGGGTTAAATATACTAAAAAAGTGAAATAAAATACTTATTAAGTAGAGAAAGATTTTCCGCAACCACAGGTTTGGTTAGCGTTGGGGTTCGTGAATTGAAATCCACCCCCAATCATGGCATCACTATAATCTAACATCAGTCCATAAAGATATAAAAGACTTTTACGATCGCACACTATCTTAAAACCTTCATAGTCAAATACATCATCATGTTCAGTAACATTATTAATATTCTCAAAATCCATCATATAGGACATGCCAGAGCAACCCCCCTGTCTAACTCCAACCCTCAAACATAAATCTTCATTTCCTTGTTGTTCTTTAAGTTTAAGAACGTGTTCGAGAGCCTTTTGACTTAATTGAATACCTTGATTAGAAATAGTTGCTGTTGTCATAAACCTTTGACCATTTAACTGCTTGTTATAAACTCTATTCTACATCTTGCTTTCTCTAGGCAACAATTTTTTGAGAAAAATATATCCCACGCTCGTCCATTTATCAGGGTAAAACAAGGCGTGGGAATGGCGATTATCGTTGATGGAAGAACTAAACTACCGCCTGACTAGCACTACGGTTGAGGGCTTCTACAAGACTACGTACCACTGCAATCATGGCTACTTGATCATTAAGTTTATTTACCGCCGAGCCGACTCCTACTCCCGATGCACCAGTGGCGATCGCCATGGGAACAGTCACATCAGATAAACCAGAGGCACAAAGCACGGGAATTTGTACCGCTCTGGAGATAGCATGGGCCGCGGCAAGGGTAGGACTGGCTTTTTCAATTAAGCCTAAAATACCACTATGATTTGGGTTGGAACTTGTACCACCTTCAGTTTGGATTATATCTGCTCCTTCTGCTTCTAATTTTTGAGCTAACTCTACCTGCTCATCGAGGGGAAGGGTATGGGGTACAGTGACGGAAAGAAGAACATGGGGTAACAAAGCACGGGTTTGACGGGTGAGGCTTAAAACGTCCTCAGCACTGAAGTTAATACCTTGGGCATAGAAACTATCAAAGTTTCCGATTTCGATTAAATCTGCTCCCGCTTCAACGGCACTGACAAATAATTGGGGCTCAACGGCACTGACGCACACGGGTAAATCAATGGATTCTTTTACCGCTTTAATGATTTCTACATCGGCGGCAATATCCACAAAGGTAGCTCCCCCTAATTGGGCGGCTCTACACACTGCAACCACATTGGCAACATCAAAATTGTTTAAACCACTAATTACTTTAAGGGCTTTTTTATGGGCGATCGCATCTCTTAAATTCTTAAGACTCATACATATTCCATGGTAGTGTTTAAGAAATTAATTATATCAGAAGAAAGAAATTACTACTTCGATGGAGATTTTAAAACTTTTCTAGCCAATCATAAATGCGATCTAATTGTTCAATGGTTACTAAACCATATTGCCATAATACCATCGGCATCAACTCAGTATTTTGTTTGACTGAGCGCCTTGCAATAGCAATAGAATCGGGAGAAAGATTGATTTCGTCTTTGAGAAATTCAATAAAATGAGAATAGATGGTAGGTGGCATAATTTATTTTTTTATGTTCTTTTAATGTGCTAAAAATATTTTTTTTCAAAACTTTTTATTTTTGTTGCTTTATAAGTAGAGCAATATTTCCTCGTTCACACCATTCTTTAAAAAAATTTGGGTTCTGTGAGAGTTTTATTTATTTTGTCCTTATTCCTTCGCTCCAATTGATTTAAGGACATTTTATGATTAACCTCACCCCTTGTATTTCCTAGATTTATAACCCTAAGATGAACATCATATTAACAGCTTAAATATCATGTTATCTTTTTTTTAACTATTGTTTAATGATTCCCATAAATATTTAATTTACTGTGGAATTTTTATAGTTATTAATCACTAATTATCTCAATATTTTTGAGCTTAATTAATATTATTGCAGTTAGCAAAACTAGGATAATAATTGATAGTCAAAATTAATTAGACTTTAGGATAAATCTAGTTATCTTATTTTTCTTGTTTTAGTCACAAAACTTATCAGTTGACTGTTAAAATTCCATAGTTTTAAGTTTTTTGTAAATAAAACCTCATTTAAGTTCATTTAACTTAATCAACAGATCAATTCCGACCATAAATAAACAACCGATAAGGTAAACCTAAAATCAATTATTTAAAAAAATGTGTTTTGTTTCCAACTTTGGAAGATATATTATAAATTATTTTTGGGATTTTGTGTAACCTATCTTACATTATTTTCTAAAAATTGGATATAGATGCGATCGCCCCGTTGTAAATTTAACTCATTAGCCCTGCCACCAGCCAACTCCAAAACCTGATCTACTATAGCTTCTGGTCCATAAATAGGACATGGCTCACTCTCACAGGGGGGAACATTGTTTTCAATGGAAACAACCTTACCTCGATAAAGAAAAATCATATCAAGGGGCATATTAACATTCTTCATCCAAAAAGTAGCCCGACGGGGAAACTCAAAAGGAAATAACATACCTCGATTAGAGGGCAAAAACTGACGATACATCAATCCTTGAGCTTGTTGCTCAGATGTTGTCGCTACCTCTAAATCAATTTGCTCCCCATTAATAATAGTCATAGCCGTAATAGGTAACTCATTAACATTAGTCGGGTTTTCTACTTCAACTTTTGGAGAATCAGCCTTGGAAGAATCCAACTCACATCCCATTAACGGAAAAGATAACAACACAAAACAACTTAAAACATAAATGAACAAATCATATTTTTTATGCACAAAAGTTACATATTTCCTAATCATAAAAAAGAATTATCAATAATTGCGATGGATTTATTTTAAGCATATATACTCAATAAATCTTAAAAAAAAGAAAGCATAAGAATTCAAATGCTCTCAAGATTGTTACAGTTTTAATTAATAACTAAAAACAATGTTACAATACTTAATCATTTTCAGCAAATACTTAGAAAACCATGGCATTACCAAACCTTAATAATTTCGGGGAAACAACCATTAATAAAATTGCGACTAAAGCCTTTGAAACTCAAGTAACTCAAGCAAGGGAATTAAGTGTTAATGTCAAAGTCAACCGTCAAAACTTACGTAAAGGTATTCTTGAATCCTTAGAAATTAATGGTGAGGGTTTAATCATGAAAAGAGGCTTAAGTTTAGAGCAAATGAATATTAATCTCTACGAAATAGGCGTTAATCCCCTCAAGGCTTTAATGGGTAATGTACAATTAACAAAACCCAGTGAAGGTAACGCTTGTATAATTCTGACGGAAAAAGATATTTGTACCGCATTAAACATTGGTTATTTAAATGGAATTACCTCGAACTATGATGTATCTGTCAATAATCAGCCTATCCACATCAAATTTGAAAATATCCACTGCAATATCTTAGCGGATCATCGCATCATGATCACAGCGGAAGTATTGTTACAAGAAACAAACTCCATTGAAAGAATTAGCCTTTCATTTAAACCGATTATTTGTGATCAAGGAAATGGAGTTTTATTAGATAATTTAGACTATCTTGAGGGCAAAGAATTATCACCGATTATCATTGATGCTTTTACTTCTCAAATTTGTGATGTTTTTAATTTAGATCATTTTGTCATTGATGGTATTTCTTTACAGGTAAATAGTCTCGATTTTTCGGGAGGGATGTTAAAAGTATCGGCTTTAGCGGGAATTAGTCATTTTCCCATGGGTAATAAGTAATACCAAGTTCAGATAATTCGTTATCAATAGATTGTATTTTCCCTTACCGTGTAATGAATTACAAGGCTAACTGTAGTTTGTTTGATTTATTGAACTACGATAATCTAAATTCAGGATAAAATTTATAGTCTTGTAAAGGTGTAAAGTATGACCTGCAACCTAAAACCTAACTACATCAATTATCATATTAGAATGGTTTTCTTCAAATAAAATGACACCAAAAACAACTCCTCATGTATCATCGGTTATCGGTTTAGCCCGTGCCAGTTTACAACAATCCCTCTCATGGTATGCCAGTAGTCGCCGTCATTGGAATTATCCTCCTGATGCTAAGTTACAAGGGGCTGTTAAGGATGATTTGCGTAACCTTAAGGGGGCGTTGGAAAAATTAGAGCAACAAGTTATTAAGGTGTCTGCGTTTGGTTTAGTCAGCCGAGGAAAATCAACGGTAATTAATGCTTTGTTGGGGGAAGATGTCTTGGCAACGGGGGCTATTAATGGGGTGACAAAATGGCCTAAGTCTATTCGTTGGCAACCACCGACGGGGAAGGTGGAAATTGAGTTTATTGATACTCCAGGATTGGATGAGATTGATGGGGAAAGTCGGGCGCAAATGGCTAGGGAAGTTAGTCAACAGTCAGATTTAATTTTGTTTGTGGTGGCGGGAGATATTACGAGGACGGAATATTTAGCATTGTTGGAGTTACGTCATTATCACAAGCCTTTGTTATTGGTGTTTAATAAGATAGATTTGTATCCTGATACTGATATTCGGAGTATTTATCAGCAGTTACAGCAATTGAGTGATGAGATGAATAAACCTTTAGTTTCCCCTGATGAGGTGGTAATGGTGGCGGCACAGCCCCAGCCTTTAAAGGTAAGGGTAGAGTTACCTGATGGCAGTCTCAGGGAAGAATGGGAGGTTTTACCCCCTCGGGTGGATAGTTTAAAGGAAAAAATATTAGTTATTCTTAATCGGGAAGGTAGGGCGTTATTGGCGTTAAATGCTCTTAATCAGGCGAAAACAGCCCAAGAAAACATTGCCCATAAAACGGTGGAGTTGCGGGAGAAGGAGGCAGAAAAAATTATCTGGCAATATGCTAAATATAAGGCTTTGATGGTGGCTGTTAATCCTATTGTTTTTATCGATTTGTTGGTAGGGGCGATCGCCGATTTGACTATGATTAGGGCGTTAGCGAGATTGTATGGTTTACCGATTACCAGTTATGAGGCGGGGAAGTTGTGGCAAACCATTGTTAAGAGTTTGATGGGTTTAATTGTGGGGGAAATTGTTACCATGATTATGCTCGGTTTTGCAAAAACGGGTACGGCTATAAATAGTTTATGGGAAAATCCTGCTAATTTTACGGCTTTTGCGGGGGCAGGGTTGGCCCAGGGGAGTATCGCAGGATATGGCTCTTATTTAGTGGGTAAAGCGGCTCAGGTATATTTGAAGAATGGTTGCACTTGGGGTAATTTTGGTACTTCTTCGGTAATTCGGGAAATTATTGCTCAAGTACCCGCAGATTCCATTATTTCCCGTTTGAGTAGTGAATAAAAAAACACCCCTAAAATGTTTTAGAGATGCTCAATCAAAAATTAAGTTGTTAATTAAATCTATTTTTGAATTTTGGGGGGTTCACGGAAAGCAACGGCAAAGAATAAAACTGCGATCGCCATTGCTAATACAAGAATATATGCAACACTTTCCATAATTTTTTTTCCTCAATTGATTAGAAAATTTACCGAAAATGAAATCAGGGAAATATTAAATTAATAAAACCCTGATTCCATCTTAACAATTAAGCAGACTCACTGCGGGGAGCAGTACGAGTAGATTTGTCTCCGAGTTTTTGGAATAAACCCCACTCTACCTGTTCAGGATCTAAGTCTGGGTCAATACCAGCGAATACATCACGGAACAAGGTACGGGCTCCATGCCAAATGTGACCGAAGAAGAATAATAAGGCGAAACAAGCATGACCAAAAGCAAACCAACCACGGGTGCTAGTACGGAATACACCATCGGAATTGAGGGTTTCGGTATCAAACTCAAAGGGTTCACCTAATTGAGCTTTACGGGCATAACGTTTTACATCAAGGGGATCGGAGAAGGTTTGACCATCTAATTCTCCACCTAAGAAGGAAACAGTAACACCAGTTTGCTCTACACTAAGGGCAGATTCTGCACGACGGAAAGGAATATCGGCACGAACTACACCATCAGCATCGCTAAGAACTACGGGGAAGGTTTCAAAGAAGTTAGGAAGACGACGAACGGATAATTCTCTGCCTTCTTTGTCTTTGAAGACGGGATGTCCTAACCAACCTTGAGCAATACCATCACCTTTGTTCATAGGTCCGGTACGGAATAAACCACCTTTAGCGGGGCTATTTCCTACGTAGTCGTAGAAGGCTAATTTTTCAGGTACGGATTCCCAAGCCTCTTGGGGAGTAGATCCCTGGGCGATCGCACTTTGAACACGACGCTGAATTTCTTCTTGGTAATAACCTTGATCCCACTGATAACGGGTAGGTCCAAATAACTCTACGGGGGTAGTAGCGCTACCATACCACATAGTTCCAGCGACGATGAAAGCGGCGAAGAATACGGCGGCAATACTACTAGAAAGTACAGTTTCAATGTTACCCATACGAAGAGCTTTATAAAGTTTTTCGGGGGGACGAACACTGAGGTGGAACAATCCAGCGATAATACCAACGATACCTGCGGCAATATGGTGAGCAACTACACCACCAGGATTAAAGGGGTTAAACCCAGCAGGACCCCATTCAGGGGCAACCGGTTGCACATGACCTGTTAAACCATAGCCATCAGATACCCACATTCCAGGACCCCATAAACCGGTCAGGTGGAATGCACCAAAACCGAAACAGAGTAAGCCAGATAAGAATAAGTGAATACCAAACATTTTTGGTAAATCCAATGCGGGTTCACCAGTACGAGAATCGGTAAATAGTTCTAAATCCCAATATACCCAGTGCCATACAGCGGCTAGGAATAATAAACCAGAGAGTACGATATGGGCGATCGCCACTCCTTCAAAAGACCAGAAACCAGGATCAACACCAGTTTCGCCGGTGACACTCCAGCCACCCCAAGAACCAGTGACACCTAAACGAGCCATGAAAGGAAGAACAAACATTCCTTGTCTCCACATGGGGTTTAAAACGGCATCGCTAGGATCAAAAACTGCTAACTCATAAAGAGCCATAGATCCAGCCCAACCTGCTACTAATGCGGTGTGCATTAAGTGAACAGAGATTAGGCGACCTGGATCGTTAATTACTACTGTATGTACTCGATACCAAGGTAGTCCCATTGACTACACGCCTCCTATTGTATTAATCGTTTTTTGCTTGGATATTTTTAGTTTACTATATCCTTTATATCCTTTTAGAGTCTCCAACCGTTATTTCTAACGATTTTTTACTCCTATATGTTTGATTTTATCTTTAGCTATTTTTGGTAATAACTACTATTAGAGAAAATTATACCATAGGGGGTTATTAATTATCTGGGGTTTGATGAAAAAGTGTTGAGGTGAATGGGTAATGGAGAATTGAGAATGGATAATGATAAGTGTTTTTTGATACTTATCTAGCAGAGTCTAATTTACCAAATTCTTGTTAGATCAAATATCTATTCGTTAACGTGAAATAGAGATGACTAACTTATCAATTATAAACTGTTCCCCATTCCCTTCCTGACTTGGGCGAGAATTAGACCAAACCATTGTTTTTCATCTGTCCAAAATTGAATAGTATTTAAATGATGGGATTGTAAAAAATCTTCCATTTCCGTTAGGTCAAATTTACGGGAAATTTCCGTTAAAATAAAGTCATCATCGCTAAAATCCACCGTTAAATCAAGACTTTTCAACGATACTTGGTGTTTTTTGTCACAATGTAGATACATTTCAATTTGATTCAGTTCTTGATTATAAATCGCCTTGTGAGTCCATAAATCGGCTCTAAAGTTGCCGTCAAAGCGTTGATTGAGGTGGGATAGCATATTTAAATTAAACTCGGCTGTGACTCCCTGAGAATCATTGTAGGCGTTTTCTAAAATTGAAACAGGTTTTTGTAAATCTACACCTAAAAGAAAATAATCTCCTTCCTCCAATACTTCGGCAATCTCGGTAAAAAGACGATCGCACTCTAGCCCCGTAAAATTACCTAGGCTACTACCCAAAAAAACTACCATCCTTGAGGATAACTCTTTTGGCGGTAAATGCCATAAAGCCTGTTCATAAGTACCCACTAAACCCAAAATCGATAATAAGGAATATTCTTTTGCTAACTGTAAAGAGCTGCGGTTTAACATTTCCCCACTAACATCAATGGGAATATAACGCCAAGGTTTACCCATATTTTCATAGGCAGATAATAACAACCTTGTTTTGGTAGAGCTACCACTTCCTAACTCCACTAACTCACAAATTCCTGTTAAAGAAGCGATTTCCGAGGCAAAATTAGTTAAAATTGTGGTTTCTGTACGAGTAGGATAATATTCTGGTAACTCACATATTTTCTCAAATAAAAGTGAACCAGTGCGATCGTAAAAATACTTCGGAGGTAATACCTTTGGGCTACCACTCAAACCCTCAATAACATCTTCGCCATTGTCTTGAATCGGGGAGATATTCGGTAAATACTTAATCTCTACTTTTTTCCCTTGATTAGCAAATAACATTAATACAATAATCTATAAATCATGGCTAAGGCAATTTTAGCTGAAACTGACTCCTAACCAAAACATAATTGATACCTGCAACCATACTTAGTGTAATTTGAAAGGCTTTTCTTGCCAATCCACCGTCCATCCCTGCTGATTTAAGTATTTTAATAACTTTGTCGTCGTCGGTAAATCCCGACAAAACCAATAATCGATGCTACCATCAGGCCCTGTATAAATAATCTGATAACCATAGGCATGACCCAAAGTTTTTAGTAATCCTGGATATTTATTTAACTCTCTTTTTATATCCCGATTAGAATAAGTAATAATATCATTTTTCTGAAAATGATAGGGGATCTTAACCAATCTTTTGGGTTTCTCTTTAATAACAGGGGTAGGAATATTATTATTTTTTTTAGGAAATCTGGGGCGAAAAGAAAACATCTTATAAACCATTCCTTTTACTTAACAAGGGGTAAAACCCCCTGCACTTCTAAAATAATTTTATCAAAATTCCCGTATGTTGGGTTTACCGTCAATAATTTCTCCCACTAAAACCACATCGGCAACCCCCACGAATAAACCATTTTCCAATACTCCTGGAATATTATTAATGGTAGCTTCAAGACTGGCAGGATCTGCTATATCATCAAACTTAACGTCTATAACCAAATTTCCTTGATCTGTGACCACAGGGCCAGCTTTTTTAACCCCCATTCTCAAATCAGGTTTACCCCCTAACTCCTCTAACTTACGCATAACAGGGGTAACCGCCATGGGAATAACCTCCACGGGCAAAAGAAAGGTAGAACCGAGCTTATCCACGAGCTTACCGCCATCTACCACCACAATGAATTCTTTCGCCAAACTATCAACTACCTTTTCACGGGTATGGGCGGCCCCTCCCCCCTTAATTAGATTTTTTTGGGGGTCAACTTCATCCGCCCCATCGATGGCAACATCAATATGGGCGATCGCATCCAGGGTAGTAAGGGGAATACCATATCTTTTTGCCAAAACCTCGGCCTGAAAAGAGGTAGGCACTCCCACAATATTTTTTAAATCTCCACTGGCCAATCTCTCACCAATATACTGAATAGCAAAGGCAGTAGTTGAACCTGTGCCCAAACCAACGATAGAATCCGATTTGACTCTCCCTGCGGCAGCCTTACCCACCTCTTGTTTCATTAAGGTAACTGGATCTGTAGTCATAATTATTTTTTATCTTCGTTTTAATAGTCAATCCTCAATTATCAGGGATTAACCATTGATTAGGCAAATATTTTATTTTCTCTACCATAAATTGAGTCTAAATACTTGGTGCAAGATCCACACCTTAATCTTAAATTTACCTTAAAGAGCTTATGTTAAATTTGAATTATTAGTTAGTAAAACGGAGCAATTTATGCCTTTTACCATTGATTCAGCCAGAAACATCTTTCCTAGTACCTTATCAGCGGATGCAGTACCTGCCACCATCGCTCGATTTAACCAATTAAATGCAGAAGACCAACTCGCTTTAATTTGGTTTGCATATTTGGAAATGGGAAAAACTATCACCATCGCAGCCCCAGGGGCCGCCAGTATGGTATTGGCAGAGTCCACCCTTGAAGAAATCAAAAAAATGAGTTTTCAAGAACAATCTCAGGCAATGTGTGACTTAGCCAACCGTGCGGATACCCCTTTATGTCGTACCTATGGGGGATGGTCTCCCAATATTAAATTAGGTTTTTGGTATCAGTTAGGTAAGTTTATGGAGGAAGGTATCGTTGCACCTATTCCTGAAGGTTATAAGCTATCTGCTAACGCTAATTCAGTCTTAAATACTATCAAAGGTTTAGAATCTGGTCAACAAATCACTGTTCTACGTAATGCAGTGGTGGACATGGGATGTGATGTCAGTAAGCTAGAAAATTATACTCCTGTATCTGAGCCTGTGGCCCCTCCTAAGGATATGAACCAAAGAACAAACGTATCCATTGAAGGTGTTACCAACAAAACCGTCCTTGATTACATGGACAATCTCAACGCCAATGATTTTGATACTTTAATTACTTTATTTACCCCTGATGGAGCGCTCCAACCTCCTTTTAAACGTCCTATTGTGGGTAAGGAAAATATTTTTCGTTTCTTCAAAGAAGAGTGTCAAAACCTCAAGCTAATTCCTGAAAGGGGTGTTACTGAACCTGCGGACGATGGATATACTCAAATTAAGGTAACAGGTAAGGTACAAACTCCTTGGTTTGGTGGTAATGTGGGCATGAACATTGCTTGGCGTTTCCTCATCAACCCTGAAGGTAAAATATTCTTCGTTGCGATCGATTTACTCGCTTCCCCTAAGGAGTTATTAAATTTAATTCGTTAATTTTTGCTAGGGTTTAATTAGTAGATGAAAGAGTTTTCTATTAGGTGGGAAACTCTTTTTTTGTTTGATTTAATTGCCCTAAAACATGGTAAATAAGTATTAGAATAAAACCTATTGAATCCTAAAATATTTAGATAAGGTTTTTATTGTCTTAAAAACAATTTAAGTAATAATTATATAATTTCTTTTTTAGGAATAAAAGTTTTACAAAATACCGTCATAAGTATCTTTCAAAATAAGCTCTACAGGTACTGAGTTTAAGTTTAATTTATCATCAATACTTTCGAGAATAGTTAATGACCATTGTTGATTATTATTTCTGTTATAACTCATTACTAAGGGTTTTTCAGGGTCGATTAAAATATACTCTTGGAGAGAATTTAAACTACGATAATATTCAAATTTACGACCTAAATCATAGTCTCTGGTGGAGTTAGATAAAACCTCGATGATAATGATGGGATTGGTAACAGTAGTTTTATTTTCTCCGTAATATTCAGGGTTTTCGGCTATTACCATCACATCAGGATAGGTAAACATTTTTGCCGAAGAAATCCATAAACGTACATTTTCAATAAAAACAGGATAGTTTTTTCCTTTCAAGGCCAGTCTGAGGGCGATATAAATATTTCCTGTGACTAAATTATGGTTTGTTGTACCTCCTGCCATTTCTAGTATTTCTCCGTCTATATATTCATGCCTAACTTCTGCTTGGCTTTCTAATTCCAAATATTCATCGATGGTGTATTGCTGTTTTGTGAGTTGGGCAACCATAGTTATATTCTCCCTTGTCTCTTTTATCGATTATAAAGTAGTAGGGGTGAGCAATGCCCACCCCATAATTTATTAACTAGCCGTTGCTAATAATCCACTATGTCTTAATAATGCCTCAGTTTGGGGTTCTCTTCCTCGGAATTGTTTAAATACTTCCATGGGTGATAAACTACCACCTAATCCTAATACAGTATCACGAAAACGTTTACCAATAAGGGCGATCGCACCTTCATCCTCCAAATCAACCTCCTCAAAAGCAGAGAAAGCATCAGCACTAAGCACCTCAGCCCATTTATAACTGTAATAACCAGCGGCATACCCCCCCGCAAAAATATGCCCAAAAGCACATAAAAATCTATCTTCAGGTAAAGGAGACATTACCATGGTTTTCTCTGCCAACTTCCTTGCCACATCATGGGCTGAAACCTCATCACTAGGACTATAACGCGCGTGTAACTCCAAATCCAATAAACTAAAATGCAACTGACGTAACATAGCAGAAGCACTCATATAATTCTTAGAAGCCACCAACTTCTCATAATAATGATTCGGTAAAGTCTCCCCAGTCTCATAGTGTTTCGCCATACCAAACAAGGTACTTTTTTCCAAACACCAATTTTCCATAAACTGACTCGGTAACTCTACCGCATCCCATTCCACATTATTGATACCAGAAGCACCAATATAGTCAATTTTAGTCAACATATGCTGTAAACCATGGCCAAACTCATGGAAAAGAGTTTCCACCTCCCCAAAAGTCATCAAACTAGGTTTACCATCCACAGGGGGAGACTGATTACAAGTAAGATAAGCCACAGGTAAACGAGTGGTTACCATCCCATTCTCCTCAATCCTTGCCCTACCTACACAATCATCCATCCATGCGCCCCCTCTTTTTTCCGCAGGGCGAGAATAGGCATCAAGATAAAAATAAGCCATGGTTTCGTTATTCTCATCCGCCACCTGAAAATATTTCACATCCCCATGCCACACAGGCGCTATTCCATCAGCAGGGGTAATCGTCACCCCAAAAATCTTTTTCGCCAAACCAAATAAACCATCCAACACCCTTTCAAGAGAAAAATAAGGGCGTAACTCTTCCTCAGTAAAATTAAACTTAAACTCCCTTTGTTTCTCCGCCCAGAAACTCACATCCCAAGGTTGTAAATCCTCAGTTTTCGCAAAAGTCTTTAATTCCTCTAACTCCTCTTTTGCAACATCATAACTAACTACCCTTAATTCTTCTAACAGTTTCTCCACGGCTTCCACCGAGTCAGCCATCTTACGGGTAAGGCTCACTTGTGCATAGTTAGCATAACCTAAAATATCCGCCTGTTCTTGTCTGAGGGTTAAAATTTTGTTGATTAGAGGATTATTATCAGTGTCTCCCTCACTGGCACGGGTAACAAAAGCACGATAAACTTTTTCCCTCAAGTCTCTTTGGGTACTAAATTTAAGGAAAGGGCCAAAGCTGGGATAATCTAAAGTGATAATCCAAGGGCCTTTTTCTGCAGTGGCTTCTTCCTCCCCTTCCATTCTGGCGGTTTGGGCAACTAGGCTCAATAAACTAGCAGGTAAACCATCGACTTCTTCAGGAGTTGTTAATTTTAACTGAAAAGCCTTGGTGGAATCTAAAACATTATTAGAAAACTTGGTAGACAATTCCGCTAGTTGTAACTGAATTTCATTAAAACGCTCTTTTTTTTCACCCTCAAGGGCAACCCCTGACAATTCCGCTTCTTTGATGGCAGACTCAATAATTCTCTGTTGGGCGGATTCTAATTTATCCCAGTCTGCACTAGCTTGTATTTTGGTAAAACCTTCATAGATTGGCTTACTCTGGCTTAATCTACTGGCAAACTGTACTAATTTTGGTTGTACGGTTTCATAAGCGGCGCGCAATTCAGGGCTGTTTTTCACTCCCATCAAATGCCCGATAATGCCCCAACTCCAGCGCAGTCTTTCTTCAATATTATTAAGGGGATTTACTAATGCTTCCCATGTAGGGGTTATATTTTCTTCTAGCTTGGTTAATTCTGTCTCTAACTCTGTTAATAATTCGTCTATGCCTGGCACAATATGCTCAGGTTTGATGTCTGCAAAGGGGGGTAATCCTTTACCAATAAGCAGGGGATTTTTTACCGTTGTTGTGGTCATATTTTAATTTTCTCTTAATATCTCTTTACATTTTATATTAAGGGATTTAGGCGGTTGTTTGGGTGTAGATTGCCCTACACAATTGGGAATTGACGGTTAATATATGAAGTATAACCATAATAAAATATATTGATATGCAAGAAAATTTTAAAGATTCAGAAATTAAGCATTTTATTAAACTGAAGAAGAAGTATAAGGCACAAACCTATAAAAGTGAGTCACTATCTAGCCCTCTGTATCCCATTCTTATAAAAATTGATTCAGACGATGAACTTATGAGAAAAAATCATCATCAAAATACTACCGATGTTGACGCAATTGATGAGATTCAATGGCTAGAGGATCATAGGTTATATGAAACTTTAGTAATTTATTACGAAAAGCTATATGAAAAGACCAAAAAGACTTGGATTATCACACAAATATGTGGATGTTTGCGAAAGCTCGGAAATCCTGAAGAAGTTCTTAAATTAACTGATGATTTCTTAAAGAAAAAAGTCTATGCTGATGCACGGGTAAAAAGTGCTATTTTAACGACAAGAGGGGGAGCATTTCTTGATTTAGGCAATTTATCAATGGCTGAACAGTGTGGATTAGAGGCTATGAAGCTATATGAAAGTTATCAAGCGCATTTTTTCTTAAGCAATGTATATGCCAAAAAAAAAAGTGAACAGGATAAAAGTGAGGAAAATTTTATTAAAAGTGAACAACATTTTAAACGTGGAACGGAGATAAAAGATCGGATTGATCGGAGAAGAAAGAAAAAGCGCAAAAATCAAGATGAGCAATCTTAATCAAGATTCTTAGATTTAGGTGGGCAATGCCCACCGTACATTTATCTTACAAACAAAGGCATTACCTCGGCAGCGGTTAATAAACCATTGATACCTTTCTGTCTTAATTGTACACCTGCCTTGAGATAACCGAAGGCTGGGCCACATACGTTGGCTGCCATGCTGGTTTCATCCCCTAGGGTAAAGGTATGGGCGGAGATTTTGCCCTCGAAGGTGCGTCCTGTGATTTTTACATTGGTGCTAAGGGGTTTTTTGGGGTTACGGGTATCGACAACACCTCCAACAGATACCTGAGTGCGATCGCATATACCCGCTAGTTCTAACATAATATCATCGGCATGTTCCATGTTTTCAAGGGTTAGAATACCGTTGGTTTTATCCAAAAATGCTTCTACTTCCCCATCACTCATGGCGTTAGCCTTATCTACATCAAACCCTGGCATATGGGCAATGTCTTCTCGAATGGTGGCGCGGTAGGCTTCCCAATTAGCTATACCTACCCCAAAGGTAATTTTAACGTTATGAATTTCGGCAAAACTTTGGGCGGCAACGGCGGCGGCGGCGGTGAGTAATCCAGGGGTAGCGCCACAACCTGTTAAATAGGTAATTCCTGCTTTTTGTAAGTCTTCGTGGAGGGTTAATAATTGTTCAACGGCGCTAGTACGTTTGAGGGCATCTACTAATACTCCTTGCCAACCAGATTTAATAAATTCACGGGTAACGTCTGCCATGAAGGTATTGGGTAAGTTGGGCAGGGCGAGAAAATAACCGTCCACATCTGCTTGGTTAATTAATTCGGCGATACTGTTATCACTGATTACACCACCTTGAGCATATCCTGTAGAGCCTTTTTCGTGGTAGGTGTGAATTAATTGATCAATATCTAACCCTGAGTTATTGTAAGCGTATCCGTGGCGATCGGCAACCGCTACTAATTCCATTTCTGATTTAGGTTGTAAAATTCTTCCTGCGGCTTGTCCTAATCCGCCAAAACCTAATAAACCTACTCTAATTTTTTTATTACTCATAAAATCTTCACTTTACACAGTCAATCTTTAATCATAGTATTTTCTGAGTCATTTTCCCCAAATAGAATTTATAGTCTTGTCAAAGTGTTGGGTTAAAGGATTTACAAAAAACTATACTTTATACTAAATTCCTTAGTCAAAATATACCTTAGTTTAATTTATTGAATCATAAACTCTTAGCCTTGTAATTCATTGTACGGGGAGCGATTGAGGTTATTTATTTGTTCACAGATTTAAAGATTATACATTTTATTCCGAACTCAAGTTAATTAACTATCTGCCCATCTGTCTGAGAGTGTCGGTAAAGTATCCAGATTTAATAGTAGTTTGATTTTGGGGAGAATTGTAGTCTAGTAAATATTCTTTAGCAATAACATTTTGTTGACGAAGCAATTCTACTTCCGCTTCTCCGATTTCTGTATCGGTGGATAATAAAATCACTTGATGGGAAGCGGTGGGAAAATAACGCTCTAATAAATTATTACGGTGGGAAGAATCTAACCTCCCTAAAGGAGTGTCAATCACGACAGGTAATTGTCTTCCCGATACCCTTGCCAATGCCCATAAAAGTGCGATCGCCAATAGCTGTTTTTCCCCTGCTGATAATCTATTTTTAGTAATTAAATTACCTAAATTATCGTATAAATTGAGGGCAAAATTATCAGTATTAATAATGACTTTTCCCACAAAATTAGACTTATGTAAAAGATAACGAAAACAGCTTGTTACCTCATTTTCTAACCTGTTTAACTTCCTAAGAGTTAGTTTTTCTTTAAAAAGAATTAGGGTTTTTTCTACTTTTGGCATCGCATTTAATAAATGATCTCCCTGTAAATCTTCTATGGTGCGATCGCTATATTTCCCCAACTGTTTTAACTTAGACTGTATATCTCTTTCCACCGACTCCAACATCTTTTGTAACCTCGTCACCTCCGCCTTACAATCAATAACCCCTTGCTGTTTTTGTTGATAATCCTCCTCCAAGGTTTCATACCTTTTCGACACCTCAACATTAGCCGCCATCACCTCAGCATTAATCAAATCTTCCTCGAGAGCCCTTAATCTCGCCACATATTCTCCAGCCATTGCCTGTTGATTCGGCAAAAAATTATCAAGAATATTTTCCAAATCAATTAAATTCTTTTCCTGCCCATGCAAATAAATATTAACATCATTAATTTCTCCTTCTAAACGCTCATTGGCAGATTCTAAAAAACCATTGATTTTTTGATAATTAATATCATCCATAGATAAAGTAGCTAAAAAATCTAATAATTCCTGATCTTTTTTTCTGATAATATCATAGGAACTTTGAATCTTATTTACCCTAATTTCCTGTATTAATTGAACCTTAATAGAACATAAATAATGCTGAACTAAACTTAAAGGTAAATATTGAGAAAAAACATTATTTAAATTATGACGAACCCTATCTATTTCGATACTTAAAGAATCAACTTTCTGCTTCAATTGATATTGTTGATCAGATACTTTTTTTTCCTCAATACGTAAAATATCAGCAGCCAAACGATAGTTTTTAGAAGCAATTTTTAACTTCTTTTCTACTCCCTGCAAATCATGTAAAATAAAAGACTTATCTTTTTCTAATAACCTCAATTCTTCTTCAATATTTAATAACTCTTTTTGTTCCTTAGTATTCTCTAAACTCTTTTTTTTACGACTAACTAAAATTTGTAAATCACTAGCTAATTTATCAGCCAACTCCAACCCTAATAAAACCCTCATCGCATCTACCACAGAAGGATTAGGAATATCTTGTTCAGCCAATTCCTTTACCTGCTCACCATCAAAAAGAAATAAATTAGAAATACCTAAAGGTAAAATATCTTCTATATACTCATCCCAATTTTCCGTTAAACTAAGATCGGGAAATTCTCCCTCAAAAATAACCAAATTATCCTTACCATCTCTCACACTACCCTGCCAATGACGAATAACTTTTAACTCAATCCATTGTTCATTGATAAGATGCTCAAAAGTTAGTTCTATTTTAGTAACATCAGTGATTTTTGATCCACGATTAACACACTCCAATAAAAAGTCATTGTAGCTCAAACTTTGACGATTAGAACACTCCGCTCTACGCCCATACAAAGCTAATTTAATACTATCAATAATGGTAGTTTTTCCCCCTCCATTCATGCCACCAATTAAAATTATTGAAGCGCCATTTTGCTCAGTGTCAGGAGTCAGATCAATAATATTTCTTCCTTGATAAGGACCAAAATTTTCTAAAATTAACTCTTTAAAAATCATTGTTTAATAATAGCAAAGGTGGGCAGAACCCACCATCATCATGACATCCAATATAATTATTATTGGGTCAACGAACATTTACCATTTAAGTAAATTGAATTTTTCCATATCGATGGTATCACGATTACGATAAATGGCGAGAATAATAGCCAAACCGACGGCTGCTTCTGCGGCCGCAATGGTTAGTACAAATATAGTAAATACTTGACCTCTAATGTTATCAGGATCTAAATAATTAGAAAATCCCATCAAGTTAATATTAACCGAATTGAGTAACAATTCAATGGACATTAATACTCGGACGGCATTACGACTGGTAATCAAGCCATAAATACCAATACAAAATAAAGCAGCGGCCAATAATAAAAAATACTGTAATTGTAGTTCCATAATTGTTAAATTAATCTTTATAATTTTATTTATCTTCAGCAGAAACCAACTCCCTAGGTTGTTCAGGAAGGGTTAAAGAAGTGGTAAAACCTTCATTGGTTTTAGTAGCAGAAGGAATAAAATCTCTTCTTGCAAGGATAATAGCCCCCACCATAGCGATGAGTAGTAATACGGAAGCTATTTCAAAGGGAAGTAAAAAGTCACTAAATAAATGCTTTCCTAATTCAATGCTAGTGTTTTCTATCACAGCGGCAGAAATGGTTGATATATCCCAAGATGTGGATAAAATCATGGTGCTGAGTAAAGCAAAAAGTCCAGTACAAACGATCGCCGTGGACACCTTACGAATCCATCTGCCTTTGATTTGGGCAAAATTCTCGGTTTTATTCACCAACATAATGGCAAAAAGAATCAATACATTAATAGCACCAACATAGATAAGAATTTGAGCGGCGGCGACGAAATCTGCGTTTAAGAGTAAATATAATCCTGAAATGCTGATAAATACTCCCCCTAACAAGAAAGCAGAATAAACAATATTTTCTAATAAAACTACTCCTAGGGCTGATGCTATCATCATTACCCCCAGAATGGCGAAGGTAACAAATTGAACTCCTTGTGATATTTCCACTGTTTTTTATTTCTCCTTTTTTTATGGGTATGGTTAAAATACTATTGATGGTTGTCTATGGTTTATTTCTTTTTAACCACATCATGGGGATCAGTTACTCCCTTAGGTAAGTATCCTAATTCCTTGAGAGGTGTTACCATGGGATCTTCAGTCACTTTTGTCGGTAAACGTCCAAGGGCTACGTTATCGTAGTTTAATTCATGACGGTCATAGGAAGCTAGTTCGTATTCCTCTGTCATGGATAGACAATTGGTAGGACAATATTCGACGCAGTTACCGCAAAAGATACATACACCAAAGTCGATACTATAATGTTTTAATTCTTTTTTCTTAACTTCTTTGTTAAATTCCCAATCTACTACAGGAAGATTGATGGGGCAAACTCGCACACAGACTTCACAGGCGATACATTTATCAAATTCAAAGTGAATTCTACCTCTATATCTTTCAGAGGGGATAAGTTTTTCATAGGGATATTGTACGGTGACGGGGCGCCTTTTCATGTGATCGAAGGTGACGGCAAATCCTTGCCCGATATATTTGGCGGCTTCAACACTTCCTTTGGCGTAATCGGTTACTTGTTTGAGAAATTTAAACATAGTCTGTTGCTATAAGTGCTATTTGGGTATATTTTATCTTATAGTTTGTCGTTTACGGTCAGATAATCAAAGTTGAATTATAATCCATTCTCCTCAAAGTCTTGGAGCATCGAGAAAAAAATGTTATCGTCAATGGTGCTTTTTCCTATACTGTATAAGAATTCATTTAATTAAAAACCTCTGGCTTTAAGAATAAATCGAGAGGAAATAGATCTTGTTATAATAACTTTCATACCCCTTTACTAACTGAAATAAAAGCCCATGAAAAAATTATTTTTGTTCTCAGCATTTTTGGTGGGGCTGTGGTTAGCAGTTTTTACCTTCAAAATATTTAACATGGGGGGTGAATATCAATCTATTATCGTTAATTTTAAAGATGATATTGCCCTTACTCAACTAGAAGAAAGTTTAAATCAAATTTCTCTCAAAGTTAATGATACCCCTACCCTTAATAGTTCGTTTTCTGGGGATAGAAATGTATATGTATTGGAGGGAAATAAAGAAACCTTAAAAACATTGAGAAGGTCTGGGCTTCGAGAAAAAATAGAATATATTGAACCAAACTATATTTATCATACCCTCGACATCCCCAATGATCCTGATTATAGTAAACAGTGGAATTTAAGGGCGATTAACCTTGAGAGGGCGTGGGCTGATAGTAAAGGGGAAGGGGTTACCGTTGCGGTTATTGATACGGGGGTAAGCCGTGTACCTGATTTGGAACAAACTGAGTTTGTGGAAGGCTATGATTTTGTTAACGATCGCACCGAAGCCCTTGATGATGTGGGCCATGGCACCCATGTAGCAGGTACAATCGCTCAATCTACTAATAATAACTATGGGGTAGCAGGAATTGCTTATAAGGCGAAAATAATGCCCCTCAAGGTATTGGGTTTTGGTGGTGGTACGGTGGCCGACATTGCGGAAGCCATACGCTTTGCGGCCGATAATGGGGCTGATGTGATTAATATGAGTTTAGGGGGTGGAGGTGATAGCCATTTGATGCGTGATGCCATCGATTATGCCCACAAAAAAGGAGTTGTTATTATTGCGGCGGCGGGAAATGAAAATGACAATTCCGCCAGTTATCCCGCCCGTTATCCTAAGGTAATTAGTGTTTCTGCCCTAGATGCGATCGGCGAAAAAGCGCCCTATTCAAACTTTGGAGCAGGAATTGACATCAGCGCCCCAGGGGGAAGCGAAAAGGGTTTAATCATCCAAGAAACCATCACAGGAAATAATCAACAACCCTCCTTTGAAGGCTTTCAAGGTACAAGTATGGCCGCCCCCCACGTGGCAGGGGTAGCAGCCCTCATCAAAGCCACAGGCATAAAAGATCCCGAGGAAGTACGACAAATCTTGATCGAGTCGGCCCGTGAAGTAGCTGAAGACCCTTTTAACCATTACGGTGCAGGACGTTTAGATGCAGGGGGAGCGGTACAACTCGCCCTTAAAGGTAAAATTACTGTCAAAGACTTTTTGCGCTGGTTGCGGGATAGCGGTTATCTTAACCCTGGATTTTGGATTGATGGTGGCACGATTATGCTTTTACCCAAACTAGGTATGGTAGTTGGTTCATATCTCCTTGCTTGGTTTATCCGCAATTACCTTGTATTTAACATGAGTCTTGCTAGTGGCATGGTGTTTGGTAGTTCAGGATTATTTATCTTACAAGGATTATATATCTTTGATTTACCCCAATGGCCGTTGCGTTTAATGGGTAGTTCCCTCCCCGAATTAGGTAACGTAGTTATGGGTACTAATAGCCTTAATCCCATCTTTGCTAGTGCTTTAATTCCCTTTATTCTCATTGCCCTATTTTTAGGACATAATACCCTTAAATGGGTGGCTATTGGCTCTTGTTTGGGGGTTGCCTCTTGTTTAGGGATTTCTGCTTTTTCTCATCCCCATGTTTGGGGTTTGGGTACGGGTATGATGGCTCAAGGCTTTCTAGTTATTAATGCTCTTATCTGTTTTGGGTTGGCATATTTAGCCAGTAAAAATGATCAAGTAGTAACTTAATGGAAAATTGAGAATGGATAATTGATAATATAAAGCCGTCAGTCACGGACGAGGTTTCAAACCCATTAATTTTGATGAATAAATATAATATCGATCTCTATTTTGAGGATAATTTTTTTGAGCTTAATAATCAATCTTGCCCTATCATGGAGGATAAATGGCGATCGTGGTTTGCCACTTGGTTAGAAATTACAGACCATGATTTTGATGAGAACGAAAACTATGAAATTAGTTTAATATTCACCAACGATGAAGAAATTAAACAACTAAATAGTCAGTTTAGGCAAAAAAATCAAGCTACCGATGTTTTATCCTTTGCTAGTGTTGATGATGAATTTGCTCCTTTGCCCATGGTTGATACTATCTCTTTGGGCGATATAATTATTTCCATTGAAACTGCCCAAAAACAAGCACAAGAACAAAATCATTCCCTTAAAAATGAACTAGCTTGGTTAGCATCCCATGGTTTTTTACATCTTTTAGGGTGGGATCATCCTAACGATGATTTATTAACAGAAATGTTAGCAGAGCAACAAAAACTCCTTGATAGTGTGGGTATTGATAAAATTAGTCTGGATTTTCTGAAAGTTTTTTGATCAGTTTTAATGGTTGATAAATAAGAAATATCCATAGTTTTGGCATATCATAATCCTATCCTCCTAAATAAGCCTCCAAAACTTGCTCATTGGATTGGATAAATTCAGGAGTGCCATCGGCAAGATTAGAGCCTTCGGCTAATACCCAAACATGATTACACAAAGACATAATCACATCCATATTATGTTCGATAATTAGAAAAGAAATCCCCTGTTTATTCCATGTGACAATATGTTCACAAATTTGATTAATCAATGTGGGATTAACCCCCGCCGCAGGTTCATCGAGTAGAATTAACTTAGGGTTAGTCATTAAGGTTCGAGCCATTTCTAGTAATTTTCTTTGCCCTCCAGATAATGCCCCCGCATAGTCATGGGCTTTTTCAAGTAATCCGACAGATTCTAAAATTGCGATCGCCCTTTCCTTATTTTCTTTTTCCTCTTTTCTAATTTTATGGGGTTGTAAAAATACCCGTAGCAAATTTTCCCCTGTCTGAGTTTGAGTGGCCAACAACATATTTTCTAATACGGTTAAACGAGATAAAACCCTCGCCACTTGAAAAGTACGAATAAATCCTTTCCTTGCAATACGATGGGGGGAAACATCATTAATTATTTCTCCGTCAAAAATAACTTTTCCTTCATCTGCCACTAAAAAATTAGAAAGCAGATTAAATAAGGTGCTTTTTCCAGCGCCATTGGGCCCTATCAATCCTGTAATAGCACCCTTATCAACCCTAATACTGGCATTGTCAACAGCTTTAAGTCCACCAAAACTCTTAGATAAATTTGTTGCCTCTAAAATATAATCAGATTGGCTCACTATCTGCCCTTGACTCATGAAAAAATTCCTTTTGCAAATCAGTAGGTAATTATTATATAGCAAACCATCTGTTGATTTAGATATTTTTTTTACTTTCTCGGTGTGGTTTTGAGAAATCCTTGGGTAATATGTGATGAGGAAAAAATGAGCAAATAAATTAATCTTCGGCAATGAAAATTTTTGTTTATGGCACTCTCAAACCCCAAGAAGTGAATTACTATTTATACTGCGCTCAAAAAACCATTTATGAGCAAAAATGTTGGACTTATGGAGATATTTATTCTCTATCTCTTGGTTATCCTGCTATGCTCAAAAGTCAAAATAAGGTACAAGGATATTTACTCACTTTCCCCGATTCATCTGCCTTAGAAAAAATTGATCAATTAGAAGGTTATCAGGAAAATAGAGAACCTCATCTTAATGATTATCAGAGGGAAAAAGTAATGGTATATGATTATGATAACAGGGCGATCGATGAGGCATGGACTTATTTTATGACTCAAGAGAAGATTAACTTTTATCAAGGAATATTAATTTCATCAGGAGAGTGGAAAAGCCATTAAACTGGTGTAAGGTGCGCTGGAATAGTCCATCAGGTTGAATAGAAAACAAAAGGATAATTGATGATCATTGAAAATTAATCAAACTTTTAATGTATAAATATCTCAATTTCATATCTATGGACTTCTAGGATTTTAAACCTAAACCAGCGCCCCTTAATCTGAAGATAAATTATCAAAAAATCACAAAATAATGTTTTTCATCAAACCCGTTCAAACCTTATTACCCCTTAGTATTTCAACCCTAATGTTAGCATCTCCAGTGATAGCACAAGAACAAGTAGTAAAAACTATCACTGTGACAGGGCAAGGCATCGAATCCATTGCCACCACCATCGCCACAGTGCAATTAGGAGTGGAAATAGAAGGACAAAATCCTGCCCAAATTCAACAAGAAGTAGCCGAGCGCACCACCGCCCTACTAGAAATATTACGTTCCAATAATGTGAATAAATTACAAACCACAGGAATTCAACTACGACCTAATTATTCATACAATGATAATCGTCGTCAATTAGTTAACTATACCGCTACAAACATAGTTAGCTTTGAAACAGATATTGAGCAAGTGGGTAGTATTTTAGATGAAACTGTAAATGTGGGCGCTACCCGTATCGATAGCGTTAGTTTCAGTGCCACGGAAATGGCTATCAGTCAAGCCCAAAGCCGAGCCTTAGAAAAAGCCACCAATGATGCCCAAAGACAAGCTCAAGCGGTGTTAAGGGCATTAAACCTCACCCCCCAAGAAGTGATTACCATTAATGTAAATGGAGCTAATACCCCTCGCCCTTTGATGATGGAAAGTATGAGCGATCGCGCCTTATCATCGAATATCGCCTCTACCCCTGTGGTTGGAGGAGAACAGGATGTGAGAGCATCTGTTACCTTACAGATTAGATATTAAAAAACAATTAACCATTGATAATTAAACTATTATCATCCCTACTCCTCATCACCTTTACTCCCCATCACCCCACTAAATACCAGAAAATTAATTAATATCAAGTCCCCTTGATCACTTATAAATTAGCAGTATTAATACTTTAGTTCAATTTATTGAACGAACTACCATTAGCCGTGTAATTCATTACACGGTGGGGCAGCTGCGAACATAAAATCTATTGATTACAAATTATCCGAACTTGATATAATTCATTAAACGGTGGGGCTACGAAGATATAATCTATTGATAACGAATTTAGCGAACTCGATATAAAATACAGTTTTTGCAAATTCCTTAACCCGATACCTAACACCGTTACTCCCCATCATCCCTACTTACTTTTCATCGCCTGTTTTTTCTCCGCTTTCAAATCCCTTTTTGTAACAGCTTCCATTTCCGCATCAAGGAGGGTACGCCCCGTGGCGGCAAGATAAACATCATCAAGGCTAGGTCGTGATTGACTAATACTAAATAAAGGTAAACCCATTTCCTTGAGGGTATTTTCAATTTGACTAATGGGGTTACTATTGGGGGTAACCACCAAATTAAGAGAATTACCTTGAGCTTGATTAATTATAATTTCCTTAACAAAAGGAAGTTCAGCTAATTTGACTTTACTATCTTCGGCCTCTGGGGTGGGTAAAAATTCCTTAATACGGAGTGTGATGCGATCGCCCCCGATCCTATCTTTTAAACTAGAAGGCGTACCCTCCGCAATAACTACCCCTTTATCAATAATAGCAAGGCGATCGGCAAGAGCATCAATTTCCTCCAAATAATGGCTAGTAATTAACACCGTAGTACCAGCCTTTTTCAACTCCTTCAAAAACTCCCAAACAATCATCCGACTCTCAATATCTAAACCCACCGAAGGCTCATCCAAAATCAACACTTGTGGTTGATGCAATAACCCAGAAGCCAAATCCAACCTTTTACGAATGCCCCCCGAATAAGTGCCACTTTTGCGATCGCCATATTCCTCTAAATCCAACAAATCCAACAACTGCTCAATACGTTGAGAAGCAATTTTCGGGGGAATATGATACAAAGCCGACTGTAACTCTAACAACTCCCTACCCGTCAACATCTTATCAATAGCCACTTCTTGGGCCACATAACCCAACTTCTGTCGCACCTGCTTAGGTTGTTTCATTGCACATACCCCATCCACCCAAATTTCTCCCCCATCAGGCTGAGCAAGGGTAGTCAGACAACGGATAGTCGTAGTTTTTCCCGCCCCATTAGGTCCTAACAAGCCGAAAATTTCCCCACTTTGCACCGAAAAAGAAATATCTTTAACAGCCTCTATTTTGCCATAGCTTTTTTGCAGTTTTTTAATTTCGACTATATTTTTCATGACAGTTAATGATTTTTGCTCATACAACAGACAAGGAGCTTTTGCCGAACCTTTTAAGTTCTTTAAAAGCCCCCTCCCATTATATCCAAGCCCTATGACTCTTTACGATCTCAAAGTAAACAATAAGATACTAACTCTGATAATTATCATCAATCAAATCATCATCCATAATAGCCGCATCCTCTGGAGATAAAGCCCGAGCAGTCTTATCATCAATAATCACATCCTCCGAATCAGGAAGAATATAATTTTGTTCCTCATACTCCTCACTAACATCGCCGATGCCAAGATAATTAGAATTACCCGCACCCACTTCGGTATCTTCCCAGTCAAGATTTTCATCATAGGCATTAAACCCTGTACCCGCAGGAATTAAACGACCAATAATTACGTTTTCCTTCAAACCCCTTAACCAGTCAGACTTACCTTCAATGGCTGCTTCTGTTAATACCCTCGTGGTTTCTTGGAAACTAGCCGCCGAGATGAAACTATCAGTATTCAAACTAGATTTCGTAATACCCATCAACTTAGGAGTATATTCGATAGGAGCGCCACCGGTTAAAGACAAAGTTTCATTATCCTTCTCGATGTCGCGCAACTCTACCAACTCCCCTGGTAAACGAATACTATCGCCCCCATCATCGATGTGAACCTTAGAAGTCATCTGACGTACGATTACTTCAATATGTTTATCAGAAATATCAATACCCTGAGATTGATAAACCCCTTGGATTTGATTAACTAAGAATAACTGAGCCTTTTGCATCGCACCTAAAGCAGCTTCATAAGCTCCCATATGCTCCTTATTATAATCATAAAAGACTTCCAAAAGTTCGTGGGGACTAACTAAACCATCGGAAAGAGAATCTCCCGTATTCACCCTTTGATTATCACCCACAATGATATTTTGGTTAGGACCTAAAGAATATTCAGAGATAGTGCCATCATCCTCAATTACCTTCACATCGATCGCCTCGTCATCCTTATACTCTACCTGACACACCCCAGGACGACGGGCAAGGATAGCAGGTTCTTTGGGCTTACGGGCTTCCAATAATTCTTCAATTCTCGGTAAACCTTGAACAATATCCCCAGTTTTTGCCCTTTCAAATACCAATAGTACAAGGTTATCACCCCGTTGCACTAGGTCACCCTGTTCAATATGTAAAATAGCTCCCGTAGATACACGGTAAGGACGAGCATTACGCAAACTAACTGTATTACCTTGGGTTTCCATCACATAACCAGAGTCAGGGGCGCTAACACCTTCAGCGATTAATTCTCCCTGAGTAACAAAATCTCCTTCTTTTTTGAGTAAATTACCCTTCGTCTCTATTTCCAAGATGTCATTTTCCCTGACTACCAAGATACGACGAATAGCTTCAACCCCTTCACGGATACCACGGATGATACCGTTTTCTTGACAGAGAATTTGAGTGGTGGCTACCACATCCCCTGGCATAATTTCTTGGCCATCGGTGACGGTGACGGTGGTAACAATATTAGGTTCGGTTTCTATTTCACGGCGTAACATTACCGACTCAAGAACCACAATTTGTAAGCGAAAACAGTCTTCATGATTTTCATCTTCAATTAATTCGATGTCAGCGCTCATACCTTCGCTGGTTTCGAGAACTAATTGAGTGGTAACTAACTGTACCCCTTCAACACTTTTCACCCTTTCACCATCTTTAAAGAAAGTACGTAATACGGGGCGAAGGTTAATTTTACCCCCTGCACTATTTAAAGACTCTTGGGAAGGTGATTGGGTGGTGTTAATGACTTCATACTGTTTCATGGGGCGTAGTAATAAACCGACACCCTCGTTGGTATCAACAAATTCGCTAATGCACTCATGTTCGGTAGTGATACCTGCCATGATTTCGGTACCCGGGGAAAGAATAGTGCCATCTTCTAGGGTTGCCATATGCTCAGGATCTAAATCCATGTATAGCTTACCTGGCTTGATGATAATTTCCCTTAAGATGTCGTTCTTTTGGATGATTTCGACCACACCGCTAGATTGGCAGAATACATCTTTAACAACTTCTGTTCCTGCTTCTACATACTGTCCATCTTCTACCATCAATAGGGAGATGTCTTTGTTAATTTCGTGGCTTTCTTCGGGAATCCAAATTAAAGTTCCTTCGGTGGTTACTTCATATCCTTGTTTTTTATTACCACGTCCAGTTTCTAGCCCTGCATAACGCATGATACCCCCTGTTTCTGTGGTGAAGGTATCGTCAATTAATTCGGCGACAATTTGATTATTTTGTACTTTGGTACCTGGGCTAACTTTGAGGGCAAAACGAGCGCCCTTAGGAGTATGGATAACGTATTGTTGCTGGTTGCCGTGGTGTTCGAGGAAAATATCGGCTTGATCTAGGGATACAGAAGCGGTAATAATTTCAATTTCCCTGCTACCTTCTTCAAAACGGCATACCCCGCCACTTTTTGTTTTTAACTTACTTTCGGCAAGGACTGATCCTTGTTTGATTTTCTCGCCGTTTTTAACCACGGGTTCAGCGTTGGGGGGTAGGTTATAAACCTGTCCAGAAAGTACCCAAATCAGACCGTTACGGGAGGCTGTGATGGTGCTGTTACCCTGTCTGTCGGTGGTGGTAAGGGGATCTACGTCTTGGAAAATAACTTCCCCTGCTAAATCGGAGGGGACATCTTTGGTAACCCTTTCGGTGGAACGGGTTTTCTGGGGCATTACTTCGGCAAGAAGTTGATCTTTAGTTACTTCGTCTCCTTCTCGGATGGCTAGTAAGCTGTTTACGGGAACGGGAACTTTTTTATCACCCACGATGATATTACCGTTTACCTCTACCAATAGTTTTTGATCTCCATGGCGGGTACGGTTTTCCCTTACTTTTAATTTTTTATCAAATTTAACTAATCCATCTACGGGGCTGATAATACGCTGGGCTACTTCCCCTGTGAATACACCCCCTGTGTGGAAAGTACGCATGGTAAGCTGAGTACCTGGTTCACCGATGGACTGGGCTGCGATAATACCAATGGCTTCTCCCATGTTTACCCATTCCCCATGGGCCAATGACCAACCGTAACATTTTTGACATACAGATCGGGCGGTTTCACAGGTGAGGGGGGATCTTACTTTTACTTTTTCGACGGTTTTACCAATAATTTTGGCTAAGTCTTGATCGATGGCCTGGTTGCGCTCGGCAATCACTTCCCCTGTAATAGGATGTACCACATCATCGGCTAACACACGACCTAAGAGACGATCTCCTAAGGGAATTAAGGTGCGATCGCCATCTTTCATCGGTTCAATCCAGACCCCTTTATGGGTACCACAATCGGTTTCACGGATAATTACATCCTGCGACACATCCACCAAACGACGGGTAAGATAACCAGAGTCAGCGGTTCTTAGGGCGGTATCTACCAAACCTTTTCTGGCTCCGTAGGAAGAAATAATATATTCTGTTACCGTCAAACCCTCACGGAAATTAGTTTTAATGGGTAAGTCAATGATTTCCCCTTGAGGATCGGCCATCAAACCCCGCATACCCACTAACTGACGAACTTGACTAATGTTACCCCTAGCCCCAGAAAATGCCATCATATAAACCGAGTTAAGGGGATCAGATTGACGGAAGTTACGCACCACTTCATCTTTAAGAGACTCAGAAGTATCATTCCAAGTATCAATTACCTTTTGGAAACGTTCTACCTCAGTAATTTCCCCATTGGCATAACGATTCATGGTGGTTTTTATGGTGCTTTCTGCCTCGGCCAACATATTCTTTTTGGCTTCAGGTACTTTCAAATCTTCCACACTGATGGATACTGCGGCTTGGGTTGCGTAATGGAAACCCATGGTTTTTAACTGATCACACACTGCGGCACAACGAGCCGAGCCATATTCGGTGAAGGTTTTGGCAATCAGTTTTTTTAAAGCCCCTTTATCAATAATTCTGTTGTAGAAGACTTGGGGTTTTTTGCTTTGTTCTTTATTTTGAGACATCATCTTTTATTAGTTGGTAATGGGTATTGGCTATGATTTACCTTTTAGAAGGGGAATTAGGGTGAAGGAAAAACCGTCAATATATTCATTGATAATCATTCTTCCTCCAAAAAATTGTACTCACCCCAAAAATTAGTTAACTATCAAGGTATTTAATATTCGTCATCCTCTTGACCAAGACTAGCTAAATTTTCATAGGTAGGACGTTTAGGGGCTCTTTGGGTGGTATCCATTAAGTCAATTTCCACGTGTTCACTACCATCAATTACCTTATGAACCGATACATCTAAGCCGAGGGATTGTAACTCACGGAGTAACACTTTAAACGATTCAGGAGTGCCGGGGTGAGGAATAGATTTACCCTTAACGATCGCATTTAGCGCCTCATTACGTCCTTGCATATCATCGGATTTGACCGTTAACAACTCTTGGAGGGTATAGGCGGCGCCATAGGCTTCCAAAGCCCATACTTCCATTTCCCCAAATCTTTGCCCACCATGTTGAGCTTTTCCGCCCAAGGGTTGTTGGGTAACGAGGGAGTAAGGACCGGTAGAACGGGCGTGAATCTTATGCTGGACAAGGTGAACCAGTTTCAACATATAGGCTTTACCAATGGTCACAGGGTTATCAAAAGGCTCTCCTGTGCGTCCGTCATAGACCTGAATTTTACCGGGGTGATTTTCATTAAATACCCAATCTTTACCCTGTTTTTTCGCTGCATCACGGAGTAAACCATTAACGGTATTACGGGAGGCTTCTTCCCCATACATCTCGTCAAAGGGAGTCATTTTGAAACGATAACCGAGGTGTTCTCCTGCCCATCCTAACAGACACTCAAATACCTGTCCCACGTTCATCCGAGAAGGTACCCCAAGGGGGTTAAGAACGATGTCCACGGGGCTTCCATCGGGTAAGTAAGGCATATCTTCCCGAGGTAGGATACGGGATACAATTCCTTTGTTTCCGTGGCGCCCTGCCATTTTATCTCCCACTTGTATTTTCCGTTTTTCGGCGATATATACCCTGACAATCATATTGGTGTTGGGGGGCAATTCGTCTCCTTGTTCACGGGTGAAAACACGAACATAAACTACTCTACCTCTTTCCCCGTTGGGTAAACGAAGGGAGTTATCCCTTACATCTCTGGCTTTTTCGCCGAAAATGGCGCGTAGGAGTTTTTCTTCGGGGGGTTGATCGGATTCTCCTTTAGGGGTAACTTTACCTACTAAAATATCCCCTGCTTCTACCCATGCACCCACACGGATAATACCGTTTTCATCGAGGTTGAGAAGGGCATCTTCACCGACGTTGGGAATTTCTCGGGTAATTTCTTCTGGCCCTAATTTGGTTTGACGGGATTCGATGTCGTGTTTTTCCACGTGGATGGTGGTGTAAACATCCTCTTGGACTAATCTTTCACTGATTAGAATAGCATCCTCGTAGTTGTAACCCTCCCAGGGCATATAAGCTACGGTAATATTTTGACCGAGGGCGAGTTCTCCCCCTTCGGTGGCTGAACCATCGGCTAATACTTGACCCGGTACTACTTCTTCTCCTTCATCCACTAAGGGGCGCTGGTTTAAGCAAGTGTCTTGGTTAGAGCGTTCGTATTTTTGAAGGTTGTAAACAATCTCTACCCCTTCCTTGGTGACTAATTTGATGGTTTTGGAGTCCACATAACTAATAGTGCCATGATCTCTGGATACAATTACCATTCCTGAGTCTCGGGCGGCTTGTCCTTCTAATCCTGTACCCACTAAGGGGCGCTCGGATCGAAGAAGGGGGACTGCCTGACGTTGCATGTTAGATCCCATCAGCGCACGGTTGGCGTCATCATGTTCTAGGAAGGGAATCATGGAGGTAGCCACGGAAACGATTTGTACGGGGGATACGGCTACATAGTCCACCTGATCGGGGCTGGTGGTGGAAAACTCCTGACGGTAACGAATAGGTACACTTTCTCCTAGGATATATCCTTCTTCATCGGTGGAAAGGTCTCCTGGGGCGACTCTTTTATCGTCTTCTTCGTCGGCGGTGAGGTATTCGGGAGCTAAATCCCAGCGCACCTTACCATTTTCAACTTTATAGTAAGGGGTGGCAATAAAGCCATATTCGTTAACCCGAGCATAGGTAGCCAAAGAACCAATTAAACCTGCGTTGGGGCCTTCTGGGGTTTCCACAGGACAAATACGACCGTAGTGGCTAGGGTGAATATCTCGCACGGCAAACCCTGCTCTGTCACGGCTTAAACCTCCAGGTCCTAGGGCGGAGATACGACGTTTATGGGTCAATTCCGCTAGGGGGTTGGTTTGATCCATGAATTGGGATAACTGAGATGAGCCAAAAAATTCTTTGATGGCGGCGGCTAAGGGTTTGGGGTTCACCAGGGCGGTGGGGCTGAGGGTGTTGGGATCGCCTACGGTCATTCTTTCTTTGATGATGCGCTCGAGGCGAGATAACCCGACTCTGATTTGGTTTTGTAGAAGTTCGCCCACGCTTCTTACCCTACGGTTACCAAGGTGATCGATGTCGTCGGTGCTACCGATGTCAAATTCAAGGTTAATGAGATAATCGACGGTGGAAAGAATATCGTCGATGGTTAATACTCTCATGTTTTCGGGAACGCTCAACCGTAGCTTTTTGTTCATTTTGTAGCGTCCTACTTTGCCCAAGTCATAACGTTTGGGGTCAAAGAAACGGGTTTCTAGGAGGGCTTGACCGCCACTTACGGTGGGGGGTTCACCAGGCCTTAGTTTGCGGTATAGCTCCATTAGGGCTTCGTCTGTGCTGGGATTGCCTTCTTTTTCCATGGTTTTTTGGTAGAAGTCGGCATGACGGAAGCGGTCTAATATTTCACGATCGCTCAAGCCCATGGCTTTGAGTAGCACTTGGGCGGTAATTTTACGGGTTTTGTCGATTCTTACCCAGACGACTCCGTTTTTGTCGGTTTCAAATTTTAACCATGCTCCTCGGTTGGGAATGACGGAGGCGGAGTAGGTTCTTTTACCGTTTTTATCTAGTTCTGATTTGAAGTAAACCCCTGGCGATCGCACTATTTGGTTAACGATGACTCTTTCTGCACCGTTAATGAGGAATGTTCCCCTGTCTGTCATGAGGGGTAGTTGTCCGATAAATACTTCTTGTTCTTTAATATCCCCTGTTTCTTTGTTCATTAAACGGGTGGGGACGTAGATTTGAACTTCGTAACTGGCTTCTCTTTTTTTTGCTTCTTCGATGTTATATTTTGGCTCTTTGAGGCGATATTTTTCACCGATAAACTGTAGTTCTAATTTTCCTGCATAGTCGGTAATGGGGCTAAAACTGTTGAGTTCTTCAATAATGCCATGCTCTAAAAACCATTTGTAGCTAGAGCGTTGAATTTCGATTAAATCGGGTAACAGTTCTTGGGTTCTCATAAGTCGGTTTCAGGTTTTTGATTCTGGTATTTCGATGGGGCAATAAAACAGCGTCTATTCATCATAACGCTTATTTTGCCTTTTTTTAAGCTGATTCGGCAGGTTTCCCTTAGCCCTTTTTTTCTCCCATGGGGAAAAAGATTTATAGTTTAAACAGTTTGTGGGCGTTGGCGGTGGTGGTAGAGGCGATCGCCTCTAAGGCTTCTTTTCTAAGCTCGGCTAGTTTTTCGGCCACATGGAGGACGTAGGCAGGTTCATTGCGTTTACCTCGGTAGGGGGCAGGGGCAAGAAAGGGGCAGTCGGTTTCAATCAAAAGACGCTCAGAAGGTACTATTTTGGCACTCTCATGGACGCTATGGGCGTTTTTGAAGGTAACCACTCCGCTAAAACTTACATACATTCCGAGTTCTAAAAACCACTGGGTTTCTTCCGGATTTCCTGTCCAACAGTGCATTACGCCGTTTACTTTTCCTTTGCTCTTAAAAAAATCTTGGAGTAGTTTAACCATTGCCTTGGCAGCATCTCGACAGTGAATGATCACTGGTTTATCGAGTTGATGGGCAATTTCTAGTTGTCGCCAACATACTTCCTCTTGCACTGAGCTATTATCATCCTTATAAAAGTCTAAGCCCATTTCCCCGATAGCTACTACTTTGGAGAAGGATTGGGCAAAGTGGAGGATTTTTTGAGCTGTTTTTTCTCCCTCCCAGCGTTGGGTATCTAGGGGATGCAAACCTACGGCACAATATAGCTCTGGAAACTGTAAAGATAATTTTTTAATGGTCTCAAATTCGTCGGGATGAACACAGGAATGAACTAATTTGCTAACTCCTTTTTCCCGCCAACGATGGGAAACCTCTTCTAAATCCCCTTGGAATCGATCAAAGTTTACATGGACATGGGTATCTATTAATTGCATAACCTTGCTTATTTACTTCAGGGATTGAACTAACTATCTCTATAATTTTACACCACAATATAAGGGCGATCGGGCGTAACTTGTCACTTTGTTATGATACTGGCAGACAAAAAACACCATTAGACCACCCCTTCATCTTCGGGAAAATTTTTCTATTAATAATTTAGGCTGATTGAGGGAGAGCATTTTTTAGAGCTTTTGCTAGTCTAGCTTTTTTTCTAGCTCCATTATTTTTATGGAATACTCCTCTTTTCACAGCCTTATCAATTTTACTGTAGGCCGCAGACATAGAAGCATCCACTACTTTCTTTTGATCTTCGTTAGGATTGACAGAATAGACTTCCACGGCTTGGAAGTATTTTTTCATTAAGGTTCTAACCGCAGACTTATAAGTCTTATTACGCATACGGTTACGCTCATTGATTTGAATTCTTTTGATTGCTGATTTAGAATTGGCCACTATCTTATACTTATAATGATTTACTTTAAATAGTTTAACTTAGGATTCTTTCCTATACACTCAGACTATCTATTGTAACCGTACAAGTTATTTCTTGACAAGGGGGTAACAATTGACAATTGACAATTGACAATGAACAATAACTTAACACATCTTTGCGGTAGTGTTATTTTTCAAGAGTAAATGTAGATGATATGTTAAAAATTGATGCTAAAAGATAAAAAATACTTGATTAACTCATAAGATTAATAGCAAAAATAAATATTTTCAGTTAATCTAATCATTACAATGGTTTACCATCTTAGGATAGCAGATCTTCCCCTGAGCGAGCGCCCCCGGGAAAGATTAATGGAAAGCGGAGCAAAGAATCTTTCTACAGCGGAATTAATAGCTATTTTGTTAGGTACGGGGCAAGGTAAAGGAAAATTATCAGCCGTAGGGCTAGGGCAATATATCCTTAATCAATTGAGTTTATACCAAAGAGACCCCTTAGATGTTTTAAGAGATATTTCCCCCGTAGAGTTAATGACAATTCCTGGGGTAGGGCCAGCAAAAGCGACCACAATCCTTGCAGGGGTAGAATTAGGTAAAAGGACGTTTCAATTTCGCCCTAATGCCAGGGCCATCATTGATAGCCCTCAGGCAGCCGCCTCAGCTTTTAGCCATGAATTAATGTGGCAATCTCAAGAACGTTTTGCGGTGTTACTATTGGATAGTAAAAATAGTTTGATTGCAAATCATATTATTACCATTGGCATTGCCAATGAAACCCTAGCCCATCCTCGAGAGGTTTTCAGGGAAGCCATTCGTCAATCAGCTACTAATATTATTATCGCTCACAACCATCCTTCTGGTAATCTTGAGCCTTCTACGGAGGATATTTCTTTGACTGAAAAGTTATTAGAATCTTCTACCATTATTGGTATTCCTATCCTAGACCATTTAATTATTGGTAATGGTGATCATTTCAGCATGAGGGAAAATAGTAATCTTTGGGATAATCTCTGACACTGAAGCCCATTAATCCAAATAGATAGTAGAGACAATCCATAGGATATGTATGATAATAATAAATATTATCAATAAGTATGTAGGAATAAAAGTAGAAAATGACTATTTCTATTTCCAGCAAAGATTTTTATGCCCTATGGCAAGAAAAAATAAATCAAGGAAAAATAAAAAAATACTCCAATAATATAGAAACCATTACCGAATTTCCTCCCCAATGGGGGGAGGGTTTTTGGCGAGAAATAGCTTTAAGAAATGGACTCAATATTCTGATCCAAGATTATTATTATCATCAACCAATGATTGAACTAGATGAGGGGGATGATCATAATCAATTAGTATCTAGTTTTTATTTAGCTGGTTCTTATACTTCCTGTGTAAATTGTCTTCATTCATCTCGACAAATAACCCCTCAAAATAATCATCTATTTTTAATCAAAAATTCTGTGGAAAAAGATGAACTTCCTGCCCATAAAAATATTTTGGCAATTAAGTTAATTATTAGTGAAAAATTTCTTCATAATATTTGTTTTGACTTTGACCATCACTTGGCTAAACAGTTACAAAAATGGGTACAAGGAGAAGATATATCATCTTTTTTATATAGTTGTCAGACAGATATTAATATAGAAAAATTACTCAGACAAATTATCAATTGTCCCTATCAAGGTTGTTTTGCTCAAATGTATTGGGAAAGTAAAATATTAGAACTTATAACTTTACAATTTGAACAAATAACCAATACAAATAACTTGAAAAATAGTAAATTAATTAAAGATGATATAGAAAGAATTTATCACGCCAAAGATATTTTAATTAGTCATTATAAAAATCCTCCTTCTTTGATAGATTTAGCTAGAAAAGTGGGATTAAATGATTATAAGTTAAAAAAAGGTTTTTTACAGTGTTTTCAGATGACTGTATTTGGTTATCTTCGATATTATCGTTTATTGGAAGCTCAAAAACTAATTCGAGAATATGATTTTTCCATTGGTAGGGTAGCGTTGGAAGTGGGTTATAAAAGTTTGGGTAGTTTTTCTTCTGCCTTTAAAGCTGAATTTGGCATTTCTCCAAAGAGTTATCAACAACAATGTCATGGTTGAGTGGAGGTGATTAAATCCGTTTGAAAGAAAAAAAAATCCGTTTTCGATAAATATTATTCCAATCCCTGCCCTACCATAGAAAATTGAATCTTTTTAGGAAATCTTTTCAATTAGTGGTGTGAAGGAAATGAATCAAAATTTTAATAATGGTAGGTTGTTGTTGGGTGCTTTGGCTTCTGTGGTAGTGATACAACCTGTTCAAGCTCAGAATAATCTAATTTTTGATATTCAAATTCAAGAAACGGTAACGGGTGTAGAGATTCGTTTTCAGACTTTAACGGATGAATCTCTTGATTTACGAGAATATATCGAGGGTAATACTACAGTTATTGAAATTCTTGGGGTTAATTTTGATGAAGCGAATGAGAATAGTTTAAATCGCTCTATTTCTGATGGGCTAATTGATTCGGTGGACGTGGTAAGGGGAGATAATAGCGTACAGATAAGAATTACAGGTAAAGAGAATCCCCCTAGTGTATTTGTGGAAGATGTTGAGGGGGCATTAATGATTAGTGCTTTTCCTGTGGCATCGACGGGGGAAGTAGATACCATTGATTTGATTGTGACGGCGAATCGTCGGGAGGAGGATATTACCCGTGTTTCTCGTTCTGTGACGGTGATTGATCGAGATACAATTCAACAACAGACGGCGTTAACGAGTGATTTTGGACAAATTTTAGGGAAGTTGGTACCGGGGTTTGGCCCTGCTTCGGAAAGGGCTTTTACGGCTTCTTCTTTGCGGGGTAGAGGGGCTTCTATTTTGATTGATGGAGTGCCTTTGAATGTTAATAACCGAGATTTTGATCGGGAGTTACAAACTATTTCTCCTAATGCGGTGGAGCGAATTGAGGTGGTGAGGGGGCCTTCTGCGCTTTATGGTGGTGAGGCGACGGGGGGTATTATCAATATTATTACTCGCCGTGGAGAGGAAGATCGGGTTGTTTCTAATTTTGAAGTGGGGATAGATGCGGCTTTAGGTGGTTTGGAGGGAGATAGTTTTGGTAATTTTATCCGCTACGGGGTATCGGGTAAGCAAGACAATGTGGATTTTGTGGTTGATTTTTCTCGGGATGATTCGGGGGCTTCTTTTGATGCACAGGGCGATCGCATCCCAACTATTCAAGGTAATGATGAAAGTGATACCTACAATATTTTGGGTAAATTGGGGGTGCAGTTGGACGAAAATCAGAGGTTGCAATTAACGGCTAATTATTTTTATGATCGCCGTGAAAGTGCTTTTATTGCTGATCCCATTGTGGATGAGATTCCGGGAGTACAAAAGGCGAGGGCTTTGGAAGTGGGAGAGTTGGAATTTCCTGCGGGGGGAGGGCCTCAGTTAGACGAGAATTTTTTGTTTAATGTCAGTTATTCCCATCAAGATTTGGGGGGAAATGTCTTGAATAGTCAGATTTACTACCGAGATAATGTCAGTCGTACAGATCCGCGCGATCGCCGCCCCCGTGCTTTTGGTATTTTTCAGGGCAATTTAAACTCTCAAAATTGGGGAGGGCGTTTGAGTCTTGATACTCCGATAAATCCTCAATTAAGGGTGTTATGGGGTTTGGATTATGATAAAGAAACTACCTCTAATACTTTCAATTTATTTGATCCTGATGATTTTGATGCTAGTAATGGTCGGGTAAATACTCTCATAGAAGAAAGAATTTTAGTGCCTTCCTATGATTTAAGTAGTTTAGGGTTATTGGCACAATTACAGTGGAATGCCACGGAAAATTTGACCCTTAACGGTGGGTTACGCTACGAAAATATTGATGTATCGGTGGGAGACTATACTACTTTCTTTGGTGATTTTATTGAAGGGGGTGACGATTCTTTTGATGATTTCCTTTTCAATATTGGTGCTAGTTATCGGGCTAGTGAGGAGATAACTTTATTTACCAATTTTTCTCAGGGTTTTTCTGTACCTGATTTTGGTATTGTGTTTGGTTTTCCAGATCCGGGTTTTTCCGTGGGGCAGGATGTGGATATTACTCAACCCCAAAAGGTGAATGAGTTTGAGTTGGGAGTTAGGGGAAATTGGGCTAATATTCAAGCTAGTTTGACGGGTTTTTATAATTTTTCTGATTTTGGTTCGGCTTTTGATTTTAATAATGATACGGGGTTATTTGACATTGTCAGAGCTCCTGAAAGGGTTTACGGTATTGAAGGTACGATAGATGCTCAAATCAATGATTTATGGGCTGTGGGGGGGTCTTTAAGTTGGTCTGATGGGGAGGCAGATTTAGGAAATGATGGCAATTATGTTGCCCTAAGTAGCGCCCGTATTAGTCCTATAAAATTAACTGCCTATGTACAAAATCAAACGACTCCTAATTGGACGAATCGACTTCAGGCAATGTTTATAGGCGATCGCACTTCGGCATTTAATGAAGGGGTAGATCCTAGCCCTATCAATAGTTATATTGTTCTTGATTTCATCAGTAGTGTAAAAATCGGACAGGGTACATTACAAATAGGTGTTGAAAATCTCCTGGATACCTTTTATTTTCCTGCCTATGCCCAAAGGACTAAAGGATTTTCGGAAACTTTTAACAGTGCAGGAAGTGGACGTACTGTTAGTTTAAAATATTCCATTTCTTGGTAGAGATGATGGGATGGGGAGATGGGGGGATGA